>CAZBGF010000378.1:0-2529 GCA_964491255.1 uncultured Verrucomicrobiota bacterium | reverse complement strand
TTCACGATCAGCGCTTTTTACGGAGTCTGAAGCGTGCGCCGCGTTGACCATGATATCAGAACCGAGTTCACGTCGAACCGAGCCGAGCGACGCTTTGCTTGGATCAGTCGTGCCCAGTAGACAGCGAATGATTTTAATCGCGTTCACCCCCCCGTAGACCAGCGCCAGGCATTTATGGCGGCCATCTTTATGTTTTTCATCATCCGTACACTGAGTCGGATAATAGCCTGTCATAAACTGGATTATTTGATTGAACTGCTCGTCTCCAACCAGGGGGCCGAGATGCTTTTCCAGAAATTCTGTGATATGGGCAGGAATTTCTATATTGAATTCAGTCTGCAACACCATGCCGGCCTTTTGTTTCACCCTGTTTTTCATCTTATCACACAAGCCTTGACGAATAGGCTGATAAAAGGTTTCAGCCTGAACCACACTCATGCAATGAACCTTGGCTGCTATGATCCGTAATCCTGACCGTGAAAGCATGTCAATTATATTGCCTGGTCGTGAGCTCGGGAAACGGAAATTATCAGGTTTGATTAATACCAGAGTCCTTTCCCAGCCTTCCTGCTTTTTTGAAACATCAACAGCGTTCTGAATTATCCCTCCATCGCTTTCAGAATAACGCGCCCAGATATTGAGCGTTTTAATCGTGTCTTCCCGATTGGTCCCAACCAGTACAGCTGGCTCAAAATATTGAACCTGATTGTTTTCATCTACTACATAATCGCCAAATGTATCCCGAATCGTGTCACCGCTTCCGGTCGTCACTGATCCGGCCATATCCCGCACCTTCCGAATAGCATCTTCACCCTCCAGCAGGAGCATTAGAACCCGGTGCGGCAGGCCTTGAACTGAATTTGGCGCGTACGAATTCAGGATATAATCTGAAAGCAATTGCCGAACGGCTGGTTCATGGTCTTCGTTTTCACGCACGATCCGCGCGTATTCGTTAACAAGTGCTTCGCTCGGCGCAAACATTCTGGCCGCCGCAAGTTCAAGACCGGTTCGGCTCAGAAACCGCGCAATTACTCCACCCGTTCGAGATTTCGCAATCGTATGTGGATTAATCAGTACAAACGCAAGTTCATCAGCCATACGAATTCTCCGAAATTATTATTTACAGATTAGCGACTAGGTTGTTTTCGATTTTAGATTTCGGATTTGCGATTTATTACCCTATCCGCCGGCGCCTGTTCCCTGTACTGAAGTGTCGGTCTATTATCAAAGGTTACTACGGAACACGAGGTCTTGTCCCATAGGGACATATGATAGTAGCGTGGCGATTTATCGCCGGGTTGTGATGAAAGAAGAAAATAAGTCCCGTAGGGACGACTGATAAAGGATAGATTATCCCTTTCATATCTCCGGATAAACGCAACTCAACAAATTTGGATATTCTCAATTATTTTACGATTTTTTTGATCTTTATCCGCGTAATCTGTGGTTAAAAGACCTTTTCGAACAAGCTCTAATTACATAGTCAGGCTGAGTGGTTATCTCACTGCTATTGATTTTGTTTCGGAAAACTCTTGAGCAACTTGAAGTAATCACTCTCAGTCGTGAGAATGAGCAAAGTATCCTCGCCAACTGTATCGCTATAGCTTTCCAGAGTTTTCAGAAATGAATAGAACTCCGGATCGCGCCCGTATGCCTCTGCATAGATACGTGTCGCCTCGGCGTCTGCTTTTCCTTGCAGTATCTGGGCTTTTCGATATGCCTCCGATCCGATCTTCTGAAGTTCTTTATCCTTTTGCCCCAGTATCTCAGCGGTTTTGCCTTTCCCTTCTGAGCGGTACTGCTCAGCAATGCGTTGCCGTTCGGAGATCATTCGCGCGTACACCTTCAGTCTGACTTCCTCAACATAATTGATTCTTTTTATACGGACATCCACGAGTTCAATGCCGTAGCGGGGCATCTCCTTTTGCGCCTGTTCCAGAATCCGTTTCGCGAGCTTGGACCTGCCTGTTTTGATCTTATCCTGTGCTTCCAGCTTCTGGATACCCAGATCAGATGCGGCCATTTCCCTGTTGCTGTTTCTCACTACCTCAATGAGAATCTGACTTGTAATTTCGTCCCGTGTGGCAGCGTCAATAACATCGTCAAGACGTGCATGGGCTCCGATTTCATTGCCGACCGACTGCATGAATGTCAGCGGATCAATGATTTTCCAGCGGGCAAAGACATCAACCCAGATGTATTTTTTATCCTTCGTCGGAATCTGGTTCGGATTGCCATCCCATTCCATGAGCCGTTTTTCAAACCGGTGGATTGTGTAAATAAAGGGTATCTTGAATTTGAGCCCTGGCTTTGTAATGGGCTGACCCACTGGCTTTCCGAATTGGGTCACGATCACCTGCTCGGTCATATTTACCACATAGAGGGAATGAGCGATGATGAAGAGTACGGCGAATGCCACAATGCATGCTATGATGGTTCCTTTCTTCATTACTTTCTCCCTCCCATTTTGTTCAAGTCTAACAAAGGAATAAGACCTTTGAGCTCCGGATCCACTATGTACTTACCTCT
>CAZBGF010000377.1:0-2529 GCA_964491255.1 uncultured Verrucomicrobiota bacterium | reverse complement strand
GATTAGAAGCTGTAAGCAATTTTGACGTTCGCGCTTCCTTTTTCATCCGTGTTAACAGTGGTTCCGCCATACCAGTAGATGCTCAAATTTTTTGTTGCCTCATAGCACATGCCACCGTTAAAATAGGCAGGAATATCATCATTGCCAGATGGTTTTTGGCTGATTTTAGCTTCACCCAGCACCGCAAACTGATCGCTTATATTCCAGATAATCGCAGTGGCAATGGAAAAGAGGCCTTCACTTTTATCTGTCGAGTGCTCGCTGTAATTGTATTGGCCATCAAGAATAAAATGATAAATGTCGTTGACTGTGGTTGCTATTGCTGTGCCGAAACGGCCTGAGTAATCATCTTGCCCGAGGTCTTTATCTTCATCCCCGGTAGGGAATGTTATTTCGACGTATGGAATTATATCCGGACATGTAAATGTTTGTTCCATTGCCATTAATTCAAATCCGGCTGAAATGTCTTTAATCCCGTTATGTTTGCCCTTAATATCCGAATCAATAAAGCCGAATGGAATTTTTGAATATGCGGTCAGGTTTTTAAGTATTCCGAAACGGAAATAAGGAGCGATGTCACCTTCATTTCGTGCGAGATTACCGGGCTCATCAATTTTTTTATAGGTAAACTGCGAGCCGACCTCAAATTTATGCAAACCCGGCGTTCTGTTTTCTTTACATAGCAGGGGTCTGATGGGTTCGGTAAATCCTTCTGATGCCGCTGAAAGCGCGATCGCTACCATAAGTAAAGCAGTCTTTTTCATGACAAATCTCCTTTTTGAAGTTGAAGGATCAATATCAGTACAATTAAAAATACTTTATAACATTATTTACATGGAATGCAATAAAAATCCACCAATTCTCATTTTAACTTACGTGACTTCATCCTTAGTGTGGTGTCCGGTAACTGCCGGACGACGGGAATAGGTTGAACTCCAAACAATGAGAAACGATTAACTTTCCTCAAAATGAATGAAAATTGCTGATAAAAATCAAAAGCTATTTGTTGTTTTGCTACTCTGTGCCTTTGTGCCTGAGTAGACATTGCTTCGTAAATATTCACTAAACTCCGTCGAAATTTCTGTCTCTCGCCTCGCCCGCGCTCCCGCCTGCGCGGCCGTATCCGCTACGGCGTGGCGAAGGCCCGCGTTCCAACCTTCGCTAAAGCTTCGGCTTGGCAAGCAAGCGCCCAAGAACGCAAAGTTACCGCTTCTTGGCGCGGAACTCTTCGGAAAAACGGCTCTCTCAGCCGTTTTTTCGAAACAAAAGCATCTCTCTGCGACCTCTGCGTCTCTGCGAGAGAGTTTCTTTGTGTATTCAACGGAGTTGACTGACTATTTACCATTGCTTCTTCCGAAAGTATAATGATCAACAGATTCTGGGCAGGTTTTCGCCCATAGGTGTTTCGATAATCCGTTCACCGCCCAGTTTCGTTTCCAGTAATACCGTTCCGGCCGGCTGAGATACTACGGTGCCTATTATTGCGGTTTCTTTTCCAAGAGAATGCGAACGTAATACTCGGAGTGCGCGGTCAGCATCAGCCTGTGCGCAGATGACGAGTGCTTTGCCTTCGTTTGCAACATTAAGCGGGTCCAGTCCGAGCAGATTGCATACAGCTTGAACATCTTTTTTGATAGGCAAAGCGGTTTCCTGAATGCGAACCCCTTTTCCAGAGGTATCTGCAATTTCACATAATGCTGTGGCCACACCTCCTCGTGTTGGGTCTCGTAAACAATGAATATCCGGAACGGCCATGATCAGAGGTTCAATCATATCCCATAGCGGCGCGACATCGCTTAGGAGCGAAGTTTTCAGTTGTAACGCTTTTTCCCGTTTACTCATCACGGCAATTCCATGGTCGCCGATCGTGCCCGTAATCATAACCACATCGCCGTTCCGCGCGTTGGAGATATGAACATTTGTCCCGGGATTCCGAACCCCTATGCCGGCTGTATTGATGAAAATATCATTACCTTTACCACGCTCAACCACTTTTGTATCGCCAGTGACAACCTGTACGCTGGTTTGCCTGGTTATTTTTGCCAGCGACTCGACAATACGTTTCATGTCCCGCATATGGAACCCCTCTTCTATGATCAGACTAAGGCTCAGATATCGCGGTTCAGCTCCCTGCATGGCAAGGTCATTAATTGTGCCGCACGCAGCCAATTTCCCGATATCACCTCCGGGGAAAAAAATCGGGGTCACAACATAGGAATCCGTTGTGAAAACAAGTTCTGATTCCGGAATTGAAATACAGGCCCCGTCGTCGAGTTGGGCCAGGATTGGATTTTCTAAAGCACTGAGGATCACATCCCGGATTAATTGTTTTGAACGAAGGCCGCCTCCGCCATGTGCCAGCAGTATGATATCATCCTGAAGTTTTCCCGTTTCTTTTTTCATGATTAGTTACTATTCAGCACCAAAGGCACTAAGGCACAGCCTGAGTGCCATGATTATTCAATCTCTGTTTGCATATTTGTAATAAGCAGCGCAAGTTCCTTCACTGGAAACCATGCAGGCGCCTAT
>CAZBGF010000376.1:0-2546 GCA_964491255.1 uncultured Verrucomicrobiota bacterium | reverse complement strand
GGTATGGATACCTCGCATTTCGGCGGAGCTCTTTACAGCGGCATAGAGAATGGCATTGAAAACGATGAGATTGGCTTGACAACAGCCCGAAATCTGGGTAAGAGAATTGCGGAAATGGTAATAACAATCTATGGCAAGGAGGAAACAGTTAAATGATAATAACAGTAGCCAGTGGAAAAGGCGGAACAGGGAAAACAACTTTTGCCGTGAATCTGGCCTATGCCTTGGATGGTAGAGGTGACAGCGTGAGACTGCTTGATTGTGATGTGGAGGAGCCGAACGACCACCTGTTTGTAAAGCCGGAATTTACGACCGAAGAATCTGTTACTGTATTAAAGCCGGTTTGGGATGAAAGCAAATGCAACGGTTGTGGGAAATGCGCTGAGATCTGCAATTACAATGCCATTGCCGTGGTTAAAGGCAAGGTTCTTCTTTTTAATGAACTATGTCATTCGTGCGGAGCTTGTTCATTCATATGCCCGGAGAAGGCAATTACCGAGAAGGAAACAGTAATCGGTCTTGTACAAGCAGGTACGGCCCGCCCTTTGCCAGGGCTGACAAAAAAACCGTTCTTTTTTGCCCACGGTTTCTTGAATATTGCAGAGCCTTTGGCGCCGAATGTGGTGCGGGTAGTAAAAAAACATATCAAACCGGACGCCATCAACATTATTGACGCTTGTCCGGGAACAGCTTGTCCTGTTGTTGAAGCAGTTAATGGCGCTGACATAGCAGTCATGGTTACGGAACCGACTCCATTCGGGTTGAACGATTTAAAGCTGGCTGTGGGACTGTCTCTGAAAATGGGAGTTCCGACCGGTATTGTTGTCAACCGCTCCGACGGGAAAGACGCAATCATTGCTGATTATGCTGAGAGTATTGGTGTTCCTATTATGGGCCGGATTCCGTTTAAGCGGGAATATGCGGAGGCATACTCAAGCGGACAAATTCTTGTGGAATTGTTTCCGGAACTAAGGTATAATCTTGTGAACATGTTCGAACTCCTGTGCGCTGCCACTCCCCCTGTTCCACCCGCAGATATTCTCGAAATCAGCGAGAATCACGAGAAGCCGTTTCCGGTTGGAACTGCGAATGGCTACAAGGAGGTCACTGTTATCAGCGGAAAGGGCGGTACGGGTAAAACCAGTCTGGTTGCTTCTCTGGCAGTACTGGCCGAAAATAAAGTTCTTGTGGATAATGATGTGGATGCAGCGGATTTACATCTTCTTCTATCGCCTTCAGTGCATGAAATCCATAAGTTTGCGGGCGGTAAAAAGGCTATTATCGATTCTGAGAAATGTACGGGATGCGGCAAATGTTCGGATCTGTGTCATTTCGATGCCATTGATATGAGCGGCGAAAAAAATAATGCAGGGGTCGAGTCGTACAAAATAAACGAGTTTGCCTGTGAAGGATGTGGACTTTGCGGGTATGTATGCCCGTTTGATGCAATCAATATCAGTGATAATATCACAGGTAAATGGTATGTATCCGGAACAGACCATGGTCCAATGGTTCACGCGCGGCTTGGTATTGCCGAGGAAAACTCCGGCAGACTTGTTGCACAGGTACGTAATCGCGCTGCTCAGCTTGCACATGAATTAAAAATGGAACAGATACTTGGGGACGGACCGCCCGGAACAGGATGTCCGGTAATAGCATCCGTTTCAGGGGCTGACCTTGTGCTGATTGTTACGGAGCCAACCGTGTCAGGGGTTCATGATATGGAACGGGTTCTCAAACTCAGCGCGCATTTTGGTATTCCCACAAGAGTGGTGATTAACAAGGCAGACCTTAACGCCGATCAAGCGAAAAAGATTTATAATATAGCCGAAAAATCCGGCTCGCGCGTGATAGGCAAGATTCCGTTCGATCGTAATGTAAATGATGCGTTAATGGCAGGAAAAACAATTGTTGAATATGGCAAAAGCAGTGCTGAGAAAGCAGTACGGCAGATTTGGATTGAGCTTAAGAAAGAATTAACACTCGACACCAAATAACCAATAGAGTTTTGCGAAATAACGAAATTTCGCAGAACAGAATACAGGAGCTAGAATTCAGCCTGCCCGAAGAGCCGCTCTGCGGGCAGGGAGTTGATGCTCGTGTCGGCCAGGGAATACAGAATCAAAACATGCAACATACTTAGAAGAAATTGTTTATGATTCTGATTGTTGACTACTACGACTGCAAAATGTATTTTGCAGAAGCATAGATAACCAATACTACGGAGGAATCAAATGAAAATTGCAGTAACAGCAAGTGGACCAACTCTTGACGATCAGGTAGACCAGCGTTTTGGGCGGTGTGCTTACTTCTTGATTGTGGAGATAGATACGATGGAGTTTGAGGCAGTGGAAAATCCGAATACAGTTCTTGGCGGCGGAGCGGGAATTCAGTCAGCCCAGTTGATGTCGGAGCGCGATGCGAAGACTGTCTTGACCGGTAATTGCGGTCCGAATGCGTTTCAAACACTTGGAGCCGCTGGAGTTCAGGTAATTATTGGTGTCAGTGGTGTCGTGCGAGAGGTTGTTGAACAATTCAAATCAGGA
>CAZBGF010000375.1:0-2549 GCA_964491255.1 uncultured Verrucomicrobiota bacterium | reverse complement strand
AAACGATTTGCCAGCTGGATCGGCAAGCATAATGTGGAATACCTCCATGAAGTAACCATCCTCCACGCTCAGGACTACGCCGCCGATGTATGGCGCTCGAAAGTATCACCCGCCACTTATAACGCGCACATCAAGTTTTTGCGCGCGCTGTTCAACACGCTGAAGGTCAAGGCTGGATTGATTGTCAATCCTTGGGCAGACTTGAAATTACTGGACAAGGAAACTCAGGGCCGCGAGAATTTCACGCCGAAAGAATTAGAGGCTATCTGCTCCAAGGCAACTGGCGCGACCAGGTATATGATCGGCATCGGCCTTTACACCGGAATGAGACTGGGCGATGTGGTCAATCTCCGCTGGGCGGACATCGGTCGGGACAAGATCGAAATCATCCCCTTAAAGACCCGGCGTAAGGGAAAGAAACTCTCCATACCGATTCATCCGGCGCTCAAGGTCTTGCTCCATGAGTTGAAAAAGAAGGCGGGCGATTCTGAATATCTGTTCCCCGCCAAACGGAAAATTTATCAGAAAGACACCGGCGCCATCACAAAACGCTTTCAGCAATTCTTGAATGATTGTGGAATTAAGACGACCAAAAAAGGCAACGGACACCGGCGCCGCGCGATTGTCTGCAAAGGCTTTCATTCATTGCGCCATTCATTCGTCAGCTTATGCGCCGCCAACCGTGTACCGCAAGTGGCGATCCAGGAGCTTGTCGGGCACGGGAGCCCGGCCATGACCGAGCTATATTCCCATGCCGATTTTGAGCAGAAGCAGAACGCGATAAACACTCTCCCGGCTATGATGTTTGAGAAACAGAAACTAGACAAGAAGACGAAGAAGTGACAATGCCCCGGCTTGATCCGCCGGGGAAGTCCTATGGGCATTCAATAGGGGAATGTAAATATGAAGCACACTATTCCGGTAACATTCCAAAAACCCAAAAGCAAGGATTCATCCTATACTTTGAACTGCGAGGTTGTTCGCGGCCAAGCGGCAAATGAAATAATAATTAATTCCATCTTACCCGATGAACGTCCGCAAAAATACCGCTCTAAAAATGACTGGTTCGGCATTCCCATCCTGATAGATGACATTGCAACTCCGTCGATACTCCACCAAAAGATTAAGACAATTACAATCTTTGAAATCTATCGTGAGCCGTCCACGATTTCGAAAAGGACGCATTACTCAACACTTGCCGCTACATGGCTGGAACGTATGAGCGGAACAACCGTTTCAATTGAGCTTGAAAATGGGGAAATACTGTTGGGGAACATAGAACCACGCTTGGAAAAATATAGGAGTAAAATCAAACAGCTTGAGCACGAACAAAAGGTTGCCAAACTAAAACAACAACTTATCGAACACCAAGTCAAAGACGAGAAAGATTTAGATGCGGTTTTGAACGGGCAGAAGCCAAAGGAGACGGTCAAGCCAGAGAATAAATACATTTTCCGGCGTCATGATGGAGTATGGGAAATTCGATATGAATCAGAGAAATCCTTCTTTATATCACCCCGCAAGGGATTTGAATACATCCGTATTTTGCTTACAAACCCCTACAGAAAATTCAGCCTTAAAGAAATAAAGAATAAGATTAACCCGCCGCCGCCAAGTGAGCATAACGATAATGATATTGACAAAACGAAAAATGAAGACGGAAAAATGATGCCAATATATAACATAAGAAAATACGCTCATTTAGAAGAGGATATACTTCCGTCTAAAGAATCGGCCAATGTGAAAAAAGAATTGAAAGCGATGGAGCGCGAAAGGGATGATCCCAAAACATCCATGATGCGCCATGAAGATTTGGATGAAAAAATTAAACAAGTCCAAGACTACCTTCGTAATGCCACTGACAAGGCAGGAAAAAGCCGCAAGTTTGCAAATGACACTGAAAGGTATAGAGTAGCCGTCACAAAAAACATAGATAATGCAATCAAAAGTCTGCCCGCCGAATTAAAGGACTTTGTACAGCATCTTAGCTGCATAACGAAAGGCTCCACGCTGAAATACAGTCCGACACCCACTATAAACTGGCTTACCGAAGATATGTAAAACCATTTTCACAAATGTGAAATCATTTTTCACGCATTTCTTAACTAAGGGCAATTAAGCCTTAGAAAAGGAGCGTGAAAGATGTTATGTACAACTAATAACCTGATACGGACAGCATTAAAAACCGACCCCACCCTAACCACGGCCAATCGCGCCACGATACTGGCCGCGATAAAGAACCCCGAACTCAGCGTCCCGCCTAAGCCGCGCATTCTCCGCCGTCGAGAGGTCGCTGCCCGATTCAGCGTTTCGATCCGCTGCGTGGACGCTTGGGCTAAAAAAGGAATTCTGAAAAAAAGGATTCTTCCGAGCCATATAAGGGCGAGCGGATTTTTGTCTTCTGAAATTGATCGGCTATTGGCCGGGGAGGTTAGTCATGGCTAAAATGCAAGACAATCAAACCCTTGACGTTTTTCTTCGACGACTGGTGACCGCGCCACGCGCCCGGCAATCGGCCGCTGTTGAATCAGCGCTGGCACTACTCGACG
>CAZBGF010000374.1:0-2553 GCA_964491255.1 uncultured Verrucomicrobiota bacterium | reverse complement strand
CTATTTTCTCCTATTTTGCTCATTTGATCATAATTTAGAGATTATTATGGCGGCTGTCAAGGAAAATATGACCCTAATAGAATACTGCTGACGGCGCCAAGATGATTAATTCAGACCGAATCGAAGATGCGGATGGACACTACTTAAGATTATCCTATAACCATATTTTTTTTAGAAATGGAGGCAATTGACCAAAACAGCAATATCGCAGCAAAGACTGAAGCCAGAATGCATCCGCTGAATATTAAGAAATAATTGCCTAACGTTTCATAGGCAACCCCTGCCAGAATAGGTGCTATTGCGATCCCCATTGCACTGAAAATGGAAATCATTCCGTAAATGGTACCAAAAGACCCTACGCCGAATATATATCCCACGACGACCGGTATGATGGCAGCATGCCCGCCCATACAGAAACCAAATACGACGGCAGAAACCCATACCATGGCCATGGAGTTTGTCAACAACAGCAAAACGATCCCTATGGCCTGAAGTGCCGCACACAGCGGTGCAACCAGTCTTGGCGATGATTTGTCGGAAATATATCCGAAAAAGAGCTTTCCCGCCCCCCCAATCCCACCGGTCAAAGCCAATGCCACGGCGGCAGAGGCCATGGAAATCCCCTTATCGGTGAGATAAACGATCTGATGGGTCAGGATGGAGCCGAATGAAATGTGAATAATCAAATAAGACATACTGATCAGCCAAAAATGAACGGACCGAATTGCCTGGCCCGGCTTCCAGCTTTTATCCGTTATTTTGTCTTCGATACGATCTACCGTATGGCCGGTCTCATCTATTAAATTGCTTTGAGGTCCCATCCCGTCCGGGAAAAGCCCCATCTGTTCGGGCCTGTCCCGCATAACAAAAATGACCGGCGGCAGTACCAGAAACCATGAAATTAAAGCCAGAAAGAGATAGGTTGTCTGCCAGCCGAAATGTTCCAAGACAAGCCCGCCAACCGGTGTTATGGTAATAGCGCCTAACGATATCCCTGTCATGGCAATCCCGATAGCGGTACCCCGTTTTTTGTCAAACCAGTTGGCCAGCGCCGTGGTCACCGGGACAAGACCGCAACCGGCAAATGCCATTCCCTGAATAAAATAAAGCAAATAAAACTGCCAGAGCGATGTTATCCGGCTGATTAAAAAAAACGCTATTCCGCCGATGAATGCCCCGATACCGATCAGTTTTCTGGGACCGAAACGATCCGTAAGTCTTCCAGCCACCGGCGCTGAAAAACCCATCGTAACCAGATAAACCGACAACGCCGTAGCCACTTGTGATCGGTTCCAGCCAAAAGCGGTTAATAACGGATCATAAAAAATCCCGAATATGTAAAACATGGCGCCAGCATGGACCAGGTTTGCCGGAATCATTGATAATACAACCCACCAGCCGTAATAAATCTTCGATTTCATGTATATTCCTTATGATTAGGATGGATTATGGAAATCCTTCCGGAATTTGATGTATTATTTCTTTCACTCTGGTAATAAAAATCAGGTATAATAATTGATTCTATTTTATACTGCAAGAAAATTGCTAACAGAAAATTGCTGACGTCAATTAATTTAGCCATAGAAACCAGGGCAAGCGCATTTGAACAAGCAATGCGAGCGCATTCCTCGTAGCTTGCTGCGGGGTTAGCGAGCGAAATACAAATAGTCTAAAATCCTTACTTGGAAGATTCCCCGTAGCCTGCTGTGGGGAGCTTCAATCCCCATACAGGGAGAACGCTTCACGCCGTCGCTACGCTGCACCGAAATCAAATGCGGTTGCCCTGGTTTATGGGTATGATTTTCTTTACCGTAACCATTTTTTGTGATATAAAAAGATTAACTCAAACATAAAGAGAGCATTTAAATGGTTAAATCAGGTTCAATCATAGTCGAACCAGGGGAAAGCGGCGATTTTAAAATCAAATGAATCTTATCTTGATCGACAACTGGGCGTCACTCAGGAATTGTGTGTGGCGCTAAAAGAGAAGTTTTTAGCGTAAAACGGTCAGGCCGCAACAAACCCGGCCTGCCTTTATTTAACATAAAAAACCTGGTCCTCTGGGCCAGGATTCTTTACTTTTTACGAAGCCATCAACTTTAGCTAAAGGAGAAACGACCTATGGACTTTGATATCCCAAAAGAGATTGCCGATTATTTAGAAGAACTGGATGAATTCATTGAGCGTGACATAAAACCCCTTGAACAGCAGGACGATAATATCCGCTTCTTTGATCATAGGCGGGAAAATGAGCGTACGGATTGGGATCGCGACGGATTACCAACCGAAGATTGGGAAGCACTTCTGGCGGAAGCGCGAAGACGCGCCGATGCCGCGGGTCATTATCGATATGCGATCTCAGAAAAATACGGCGGTAAAAACGGGACCAATTTAGGGATGGCGATCATTCGCGAACATCTGGCAGCCAAAGGTTTGGGTTTGCATAATGACCTGCAGAACGAACATTCCATTGTAGGGAACAATGTGGGATTGTTGCTGATGATAGCGTACGGCACCGATGAACAAAAGGCAGAGTGGGTCGACGACCTGGCT
>CAZBGF010000373.1:0-2562 GCA_964491255.1 uncultured Verrucomicrobiota bacterium | reverse complement strand
TAATCCCCTTTGAAAGGCCAGAAGAACTGGACCTTGAGTTGGGAATTGCCCGTACCCGGAACAACAAAAGCTTTGGCGGTGCTCACTTTCAAAGGCCCATTTGAAGACTCTTTGCGGCAGGAATTGACCACTTTTACATGGTCTTCCTCAAACGAGTAATCCGCCTTTACACAATAGCAGTTCTTCTGAAACCAGGCCGGCAGTGAAGAAATGGCGTACCATTTGCCCATATATCGGTTTAGATCAACCGATGCAACCGTCTGATCCGTCGGCTTACCCGAAGGGGGACAGGCGCAGCCGCCAATGATGGATATGGCGCAGACGATGAATGTCAGCATGCTTCCGGACGTGTTTTTCATAGATCACCTCAATTTTTCATGAATTTATTAATGCCGTTTTCTTTTGGACCCTGCGTTTAAATCGCTCAAGGGAGACCACAATCTGCTCATTTTCACCCTCCGCCAGTTTTTCCAAACCGTGAAAAGCGGCCTCCTGAAAGATTAGCCGGTTCCCCAGAACAGCCTTAAGTCGGGCCTCCGCGTAAACCTTCGCGCCAAGCGGTGCTGCTGCAAAATGCCGTATATCAATACGGGTCCCCAGTGTGATTTTTCCCTCGGGAAGCCTGCCGTTAATGGCGTCACGGGCTGAGAGTTCCATCAAAAGAACCACACGGTGTGTGGACAGCACATCAGCATTCAGGTTCCCCGTAAAACTAGCAAGATGCTTCTTCAAAACCACCATTTCCCGGCGGCCCTTCAAACCGATTTCAAGTTCCATTTCTGTATGTGCCCTGCATATATCCGGCTTAGATGACCTTCGCTACCGCTGGTATGCGTCGAATCGCGGCTACCGCCCCCCAACTAAGAATCAATGTGCATAGAAACACCACCATTCCCTTCACGCTGGGAGCAAGGGCGCTTCCCAACAACAAGTACTGAAGCCAAGTTACAAAAACGTAGTGAACAATATAGATTCCGTATGCGTTATCGCTTAGGCTGTCGAAAATACGTACGCGCCTCTTTGCGAACCGAAGAAAAAGCCCAGTCATCCCGAATACGGTGGTCCCGCAGCAGACCACGAAAGCGATCTCACTGACAATGGTTCGATCTTTAGCAGAGACAACCACGACCACGATGACAAACACAATAAAAGACATCAGGCCCGCAGTCAACCACACCCACCAACGCTTGACGAGTGCGCCGTCAGATCTGAACGCGTTGCGCTCAAAGCCGCATGCCCCGACCGCCGTGCCAGAAAGGAAGTAGACTAGATAGAGCAATATTCGGCTAACCTGTGCATGAAAGGGCCCGATTCCAATCCACTCCAGCGGCCCGATGATGATTGCCATAGGCAGATACGCCGCTGTTGAGATTCCAAGCAGTGCGCCAAAAAACGCTACGGGGCGACCAAGGATGATGGTCGATCTCCCTCTGATGAGACCTCCAGAGAGAGGAGCGACTTTGTACAGGAAAGTAGCCAGGCAGTTGAATGTCAGCAGCAGCCACAAGAACCAAAGGGGGCCAGCGGTCCTGAAGCCGGATCGGACCATTCCGAGCCAGAATACTCCATAGCTGGAGTCCACTCCGGTAATCAGCCCTACTTGGAGCTGCGCCGGGTAGTAGGCCAGGGGAATCAGAAACAAAACACCAATGAAAAAGGGAAGGCCGAGCCTTTTCAGACGACCTCCAAGGTATTTCCGGGCACCCTTTCTATCCAAACTCTGCCAGACAAACATACCAGAGACAAAGAACAGCAAAGGCATGGAGAACATTTCATTGAACGCCACAATCAAATCAAATCCGGGCCAGCGCTGCTCGTTTACAACCGGACTGGAGGTCGCGATCGGGTTCTCAAAGTTGATGAAAGCGGATGTAGTGTAGCCGAGAATTGCGTGATGGCACAACACGAGAGTAACTGCAAATGTGCGCAGATAGTCGAACTCGACCCTCCGCCCAGATACTTTCGTTAGATCAAGTGTTGCGCTTGCTTCAGCCTGGTTGTCCTCAACCGCACGAATCATGACAATAGTAGATCTCCCAGCCGATCCCATATACTCACGCTTCGAGGCGAATTACCCGATGGTGTACGACCTAATTCTGCCGAACATAATAAATCAGCGGCGCGGACCTTTTGCGTCCGCTGAATTTTATGGTTAGAAGGTTCTTTGAAGAAATACTCAAACTCTAATCTGTCCAATGTCAATATGAGCCTGCCCACTTATTCTTTTTATGAAGCATTACTTCGTTTTCCATCAAGCCAAATCTTCCAAAACCTTCTTAAATGTACGTTCACCACCCTTGAGGCCGGGTGAGTATCCACCGCCTGCGTACCCCCAGGCGCTTGCCAGATAAAGCCCTTTGACCGGGGTTCGGTTTTTTATTCGATTTATAAAGGAATTATCAACAGAGAAAGGAAATCCGTAAATAGCCCCTCCAGGATTCAGGGTATAGTGCCAGTTGGTAAGCGGAGTTGCCGCCTCCATTACCTCAACCATGGATGAAAGCCCGACGATGGCCTTTTCTTCAACCCTTTTCATTATGATACGGGTCCATCTTTCCTTTT
>CAZBGF010000372.1:0-2573 GCA_964491255.1 uncultured Verrucomicrobiota bacterium | reverse complement strand
TTCGCTGACGGTCGGCAAGGTAACCCAGTCTATTTTGATGACATATCTGTTTGCAAAGTAATTAAGAGGGTTGATAAGGGGTATTCTATTTTTGATGATAGCGTGGTTTCAAGTGGCGCTAATGAAGAAAAAGATGAAGGCGATGGAACATTTAGTCTCCAAACAAATGACGGGCTTTCCGTTAGACTGTCAAATAAAGGGATCGTGAATAGTTTAATAATCAGCGGCAGCGAAGTGTCTTGTGCTGAAGCAGTACCATTGTCCGGCTTTTTTGTCAGGGATGTGGCGAAAAATTCGGATTTTGTGCGTCTTAAAGGAGATTTTTCCCGGAAGAATAAGATGATTCAACAAAGCGGAAAGTTAAAGACTTTAGGTTTAGAATTCAGGAATACCTACGAGGTTTTTAAAAATTACATTGAAATAAAAGGGACAATAAAAAACCTGTCCAAACATGAAAGATGTATTACGGTCTATTTTGCCTTGCCCTTGGATGCTTCAGGTTGGAGCTTCTGGCGAGATATACGTACTGCGGAGATTATTCAAGGCAAAAATAATGAGTACAGAAATGGAGGCAGTGTCGATACATCTGGGTGGTGTTCCAGTTATCCTGTTTCTACGCTTTCTAAGGACGTCAGCCTCTCATACGGCGTCAGATTGGATGAACCCAGAATAGTGAGGATGGCTTATAATTCGGATACTAAATTGTACTATATAGCTTTTGACTTGGCGCTGTCTTCGGAAACCCTCAAATTTCCTGATCAAGCAGGATATTCCTTTATTATTTATAAGAGTGACCCAAAATGGGGTTTTCGCGCAGCCATTAAGCGATATTACGATTTCTATCCGGGCTTTTTTGAAAAAAGGGTGGAAAGGGAGGGAACCTGGCTGGTTGCAAGTGATATATTAAGAAAAGATAAAAACCCTCAGGATTTTGGCTTTGCGTTCCATCATTGTCTTCAAGATGTGGATTTGGGCGATCAATTCGGGATTTACAGTTGCGAATATTTCAATCCTAAAGTAAAGGTATACTGTCTGTGGGATGCGCGAGAAAAGCCGAGCCTTGAGGAATTTGAGAAATCGCTCGAACGAGATGAAAATACGTTATCATTTCAAGCGTCTTCCAGTGATAGAAAATTGATTTCCAATTCAGCTCTGTATAACAACAATGCTCAGCCCCTTCACTCAATAAATAAGGTGGGATGGTTTGTGGATAAGATTAAGGGCAAAGCAGATAAGAAAGGCTGGTCCTGGTGTAGTGTTTTTCGGCTTAATCCTGATCCTGATATCCCTGATGGCAGTGGCCAAAGGGCCTACAAGCAAGTTTTAAAGAAATCTGATGATTTTAAGAAAAAAGGGATGACTACAGACGGTGTATCCTTTGATGGTGTCTCAACCGAATATCTAAACTTCCGGAGAGAACATTTTAAATATGTTGATTATCCACTGAGCTTTGATTATGAAACCAAACGACCTGTGATAATCGACGGTTTTTCCAATTATGAGTGTTTAAGATATGTCGCAGATAAACAACACGGTTCAGGAAATATTATAATGGCAAATGGTTTCCCCGCGAATTACATGTTTGTCTCTCACTTGGTTGATGCAGGTAACGCCGAAAGCAGTAAGCCGCTTTCTGATTCTGATGCGAATCTCGCAAGAACACTCTTATATCAGAAGCCGTATTCCTGTATGCTGAAAGGGGAGTTTAACACCAGAAAGGGTCGATCAAAACTGGAATCGTATATGAAAAAATCGTTGTTTTACGCCATATATATGACAGCATACAATGTTTCCGGCGGGGGAGAAGACACAAATTATTTTGAGCATCCGGAGTGGTATAATGAAGGTAGAGATATTTTCAAGAAATATGTGCCATTGGTCAGGCTCATCTCAAAAGCGGGGTGGGAACCCATAACTTATGCTATATCTTCTGATCCTGATATCTATGTTGAACGGTATGGAGAATTTCGAAATAAGGATCTCTACTTTACGCTTTATAACAATAGGAAAATGCCAAGAGTGATAACCTTGAGTATTCAGTCAAGGGAACTTGGAATTGTCGGAGAAGGCGTTTCTGTAACGGATGTAATTACAGGTCGATCATTCAATACGAGATATGATAAGAATCGAAAATGTTTACATATTACAGTTCCAATCAGCAGAGACGGTGTCAGGGTGCTGAAAGTTGATGGTGATCTCGCAGAGTGAAAAACACGGGAACAGATTATTGAGCAGAATCCGGATATATCGAATCCTTTATGTGGTCCCCATAAGTGCGGGCAGTGTGGGGATGATCTTTGCGCATAAGGAGATTGCCAAGATTGCGGCGGCTGGATACGAGACCAAGACGTTTATGTTTGCCACTGGTTTGAATCCAGTTAAAGCCTGGAGGGAAACGCTAAGGCTCAAAAGAACTGTTCGGTTGTATCTGCCGGATATTATTCATGCCCATTTTGGAACACTGACTGCGTTTGTCAGTGCCGTTGTATCTCAAATTATGGGTGTGCCATTAGTTATTACATTTCGTGGGAGCGACTTGAATCCGTCACCGTCCGACGGGAATCTCCGAAGTG
>CAZBGF010000371.1:0-2580 GCA_964491255.1 uncultured Verrucomicrobiota bacterium | reverse complement strand
TGTCAAATTTTTCTCTTCATTCTCTTCGGAATACCGCATTCTGCAGATAGCTTAATGGTTACGTTTTTTGGATAACTTACCTTCTTAACCTAGAGACTTGATCTGATTCTCCCGTTCACACCAATAGCTAACTGTATCAGAAACAAGTTTGTCCAATAGCTTTACATCCGGCTTGCCGAACATGGCGGGGTAGGGATCGCCACCCGGCCCAAGGGGTTCGGGGGTAGCGAAGCGCTGACCGTCCGTGTATTCGAGTATGTACAAAGCCATCAAGACAGCATCCAAGTCAAGGGAACCTTTGCCCAATGCGTGGCGGTTGGAGTCTGCCAGATGGAGGTTTATTAACATATCGCCAGCTTCCAGAAGCGCCTGGGCTATATTGGATTCCTCCGACTGCATGTGGTAGATGTCACCGTTGATATGCTTGATGCCTGGATGATCCACGGCGGCAACATACCGCTTGGCATCGGAAATTGTGTGAACGAGAGACACTTCGGCTGAACGTATCGGTTCTATTGCCGCGCGAACCTTAGCTTGCAAAAAGTCATCGGCAACGATCCGGAGAGTATCGACCGAACGTTCGAATTCATTGTCATCATAGGCCCGTGGCCGTCCAACAGCACCGGGAACCACTAACATGTACGATGCCCCCACCTCTTGACTCAGATCCAACTGGCGGCGGATATAGTCGATAGCGTTCTGCCTGACGATACCGGAATTGCTGGAGAGATCGTTGTCCATCCCGAACATACCGCAGACGCCGGCAACCTTGATATTGTATCGGTTAATGGTCTCCAGAACATCCTTGGCCCGGTAACCAAGATCGTCACCGTAGCGGTTGCCATGTAATTCGATCCATCTAATGCCGTGCTTGTTAAGTCGTCGAGCCGTGTTTTCCAATGTCTCAAGCCCAAATCCCCAGTTACTCCACGACAGCTTGAGCTTCTGTTCTTTCAGTTCCGGCGTTTTCTCTAACTTCCGCTTGAAAGCGGAAACCAGGTCTTTTCGCTTTTCTTCATAATTCTGCACTTTCATGTTTCTTCCTTGCTTTTTTGACCGCGGATTACGCGGATAACACGGATAAGAATGAATGTAGTGAGCTAAAGTGCCTAAAGTTTCCCTGGCCGCAGGGCGGTTCTTCGGGCAGGCGGTGTAATCCGCGGTTAAATTTCTTATATCTTTCAGTGCGTTTCAGATGCAATACCCTTTTCGGATAGCTTCTAATTTGGGTTATCCTCAATATCTTCATAAACATCATTCGAAAACCCGGGTGTGCAGACAGCTATGAAGACCAAATCATTTGAACCGATGTTGGTGATCCGTTGACGACACATCGGCGGGATGAGTACGACGTCACCAGCATTTACTTCCTGTGGCGGTAGTTTTCCAACCTCCATACGACCCTTGCCATTGATGATGTAGTAGCGCTCGATGGTTCCTGTAAGCCGATGCCAACGAGTTGTTATTCCAGGCTCCACTCTCGCCCGAGCGATTGATGCATCCGGGTCGTCAGGTATGTTGGACAATTCAGTAATGTAACACTTCTCGGGGGTATAGAACTCTTTGCTGAGATTTTGCTGTTTAATGGCTTCTTTCATCTGATCCTCATATTTCGCCCAACGACTCGGCTCAGTCGCCCTGAACCTTCAGTGTCGTTTGAGCTGTTAATTCTGAGAATTCTTAATCCGTTAGTTCGTTTTTTTTTGGTAGATTGTAGGCCCGTTGGTCCATTCTGACTTATCATACCAATCTTTAGGATAACCGACTTCCTGGGCCATTTTTTCAGGCGCGTTGACATAGCCATCGGCATAACGAGCTACAAGGATCCAGGCGAATTTCCACCAGTCTTTTACAACCTGGTTGGCCTGTGTTTCGCAGTATGTAGTGAGCAGCCGCTGCGCCTTTTCCGGGTTTTGTTTATAAAGAGCAAGCGCCTGCTTATCCATTTTCTTGACGCTTTCAATTTCAGCGTGTTCGATTTCATCCTGTTTCTGCTGAATATCTTTGATCATATAGCTATACTTCAGACCCGCCCAATTGGCCACAAAATTGAAGGCCCACCATGCGCTTTTCTGGCTGAAGGTTGAGGTGTCACACGTGTAATATGGTGGGGCGATCTTTGTGACCCCTACGTAGAAGGGCGCGTAGCAAGTGCTCATCGGTTCATCCGGTCCGAACCAGACAATGCCTCCAATGGGATCCGGCAGCCAGCCGCGTGCCTGGCAGACATAGCTGAACCCACAGCGAAAGACGGAAAGCGGACGTTCCCAGGCGCCTTTCAATTTGGCATTCGGATCACCGGTGTCGTTCCCCGCGTCCATGGGGCCAGGATAGCGGTAGGGACATCCGAAAGGCCCAGCGGTTACTCCTTTTGACTGATCAAACTCAGTTCCCTGATAGTAATCGCGGTAAAGATTCATAACGTCACGGACGCTAAGTTTCTTGTCCGGTTTAATAGAGAATGGATATTCTTTAGAATAGCCATCTTTGATCCATGGCGATTTTTTCAGCGAAGGTGCCATCCGCGACTGCAGACGCCAGACCCGGCGCAGTGAGTAGTAGGGATGGCTGTATTCTCCT
>CAZBGF010000370.1:0-2581 GCA_964491255.1 uncultured Verrucomicrobiota bacterium | reverse complement strand
AAATTAGAACAAGTTAGGAAAGCACTGAACGCCATTCCCGTTCCAATGGTAAAAAAAGCTTCCAGCCAGTCCAATGAGATTCCAGCTTCATCGAAGATCAAAACGGATATGGGCACGATTGTTGAGCAAGTTATCTCATTTTTAGAGCGTAAAAAAAATCTTTCAGATACGTTTGTTAAGCTGAGACAGGAACGACAGAAGCTTGAACCGTTCGGCGATTTTAATTCTGAATCTATTAATACTCTCGCGGAACACGGTGTGAGTATTCGCTTGTTTCATGCATCGCTAAAAGCTGAACTTACAGCTCTGGAGGGATCTGTTCTTCATATTCTCAGTCGGGATAAACAGGGAGTATACTTTGCAGTTATAGGTCGCAAAGACATGGACGAAGACATTCCAATGGATTGGGATATGCTCATACTTCCTGAAAAATCTCTAGGGCAGGTTCGGAGGGGAATCGTGAGGGTTGAACAGGAATTGGAAACCATTGAGGTTGGAATTAAAGCATTTGCTGAGAAACGAAATCTTGTTGAGGAAATGTTTTTAAAGACTGAGGAAAACGTGGAATATCTTGAAGTCAGTTTTGGAATGGGTTCAGCTGAATCGATTGCTTATCTTAAGGGGTTTTGCCCGAAGGATTCGGTCAAACAGGTTCAAGCCTCTGCTGTCGAGTGGGGGTGGGGCATACGCGTTGAAGATCCTGATGCTGATGATACAGTACCGACATTGCTTCATTATCCAAAATGGATAAAGCCCATAAAAGCCCTCTTTGATGTTATCAACATTTTGCCTGGATACAGGGAGATCGACGTCAGCGCTGTTTTCCTTATTTTTTTCAGTATTTTCTTTGCCATGCTGATAGGAGATGCCGGGTATGGTTTGCTTTTTCTGGTGATGACGCTATTTGCCCGTATGAAACTGAAGCGCGCTCCGGCTTATCCGTTTCTTCTCCTCGGAATTTTGAGTGTCGGCACGATTGTCTGGGGGATTCTAACAGGAAACTATTTCGGTATGACCACTTCACTGCCAGCTCCGCTGCAAGCGTTGAAGATTGATTGGCTGAATGATAACAATCATATCATGGGGCTTTGCTTTTTCATTGGAGCTGTTCATTTATCCATTGCACATATTTGGAACGCTGTCAGGATCATCAATACGCCGCAGGCAATAGCCCAGGTCGGATGGATTTTCATGACATGGACAATGTTTTTGACAGCGCGTTATTTTGTTCTCGGTATTCCATTCCCGTTTTGGGGCGCATGTATGGGTGTGACAGGCGGAGTCTGCATTATCCTGTTTATGACGCCACCGAAACGCTTAAAGAGTGAGATCATCAACCACGCCATGCTTCCGCTGACTATCATTAATAATTTTGTTGATGTTGTCTCTTATGTCCGTTTATTTGCCGTGGGATTGGCTTCCGTAAAAGTCGCTGAAAGTTTTAACAACATGGCCGTATCGTTGGGATTCAGTCGCGTATGGACTATTCCTATCATTGCGCTCATCCTTCTTGTCGGACATACTTTGAACATTATTTTATGCGCTTTGGCTGTGCTTGTACACGCCGTACGTTTAAACACACTGGAGTTTTCAAATCATATCGGATTGGCGTGGGCAGGTTTTCAATATAATCCATTTAAACTGAAGACCGTTCATGCCAGGAATAATTCAGATAAAAGTTCAAGTTAATAGGACGCATATTTCCGCAGATACACTCAGATAATTAATCTTGATAATCTGCGCTCATCAGTGTCCAAAAAAAATCCTATGCAATCACAATAATAAAGTCAGAAAGGAAAAGTAATTATGAATGCTGAAGTAATAACATCATTAGGCAAAATGGGCGCTGGAATTGCGATTTGTCTTGCAGCGGTTGGTTCGGCTTTGGGTACTGGAATTGCGGGTATGACTGCTATTGGAGCCTGGAAAAAATGTTATGCGCAGAACAAGGTGGCTCCGTTTCTGCTTTTTGCTTTTGTAGGAGCACCGTTGTCTCAGACTATCTATGGCATGATTCTGATGTTTGCGATGATAGGCAAAGCTAATGCTGGTGTTCCATGGCCACTATTGGTCGGGACAGGCGTATTTGGCGGGCTCGCTATTGGAGTGTCCGCATGGTTTCAGGGTAAAGCAGGCGCTGCCGGCTCGGTCGCCTTGACCGAAACAGGTATGGGTTTTACGAACTATCTCGCTGTCCTTGGTATTATTGAAACCGTGGCTATATTTGTAATGGTTTTCCTGATGATGGCTATTGGATAACAATAATTGCTATTGCCGTTCGTAATGCCGGCATTTGACGCAGGCTTCCGCGAATAAATCGGAAACTTGGTTGCTATACTGATATTTTTCTTCATAGATGACTTCACGGATGCCGGCGGTAATAATCATTTTGGCGCATATCAGGCACGGACTGTTCGTGCAGTATAATGTGGAATCGCGCAGAGCAACGCCATAATACGCTGCCTGAACAATAGCGTTTTCTTCCGCGTGTGCGCATATGCATTCACCCAGGTTGGCGCCTGATTCAGCATCGCTTGCGCACCTGGCGCAGCCACCATCACAACAATTCTTAATACCGCTT
>CAZBGF010000369.1:0-2582 GCA_964491255.1 uncultured Verrucomicrobiota bacterium | reverse complement strand
GGTAACCCCGTCAACTCGTTATGCCTGGGAGGTAGCTATCATACTGATAATTCGATATATACTGATCTTCCGTTTGGTGATGGCGATATTTCATACATGCTGGCCTATGAGTATGATCAACACATTACCTGCTGGCAACTTGGCCTGGACTATGCCCCTTATGTTTCAGGAACAAGGGATGTTGATTCAGACGACGCGGAAGCGGAAATCGTAGGAACGGATTTTGTGCTGACGCCTCAGTTTAACATAATTTTTAAAGACCGTTGTTTCCGTGGCGGAACAGGTATCATGGGTAGTTACATCAGGAATGATGATGGCGACGGTGATTGGGTTGGCCCTTACTGGCAAGTACAACTGGGTTTGAATTTTCCGATTGGTAATACCATTTCAATCGGCGGAAACACCTACTATGTCGTGGAAAAATGGGACAAGATTATAGAATTCCGTTTCGATGACCTCGAATACGCGGTATGGCTGAATATCAGTTTTTGACGTGATTAGGAATTTCATTTCTGGACGCAGATTAATAGGATTTAAAGATAAAGATATGCTTAATTATCTGCGTATATCTTGCCACAATCTGCGTCCTATTATCTTGAATCATGAATACAGAAAACAGCAAAACGGATTCCATGTTTGAAATAGGCGCCGAGGGTATTAATGTTGAAGAAATCATGGATGGGATTAAGGAGTCCGTCTCCCGGAAAATGGATGCGGGGGTATATCAGGATGTCAGTATCGCACTTGCCGAAAAGACAAATCTTACCAACCTGAATGATGATGAAAGTTTTCTGCGGTTTTACCTGGAGTGTCTTCGGAACGCTGTTGGCGTCGATATTAATGATTTTGAAATTCGCGAGCGCCGCCGGGCCGGCGGGTTGTTGCTGGTTGCGCTCAAAAAAACCATTTGGAAACTGTTGAAATTTTACACGTATCGTCTCTGGTCACAGCAGAACGAGGTCAACGCTATGCTGGTTTCAGCCATCGAGGGTATTGACGGAAAATATCGGAACCGTATCAGTGACCTTGAGAACAGGCTGGCAGAACTCGAAAGTAATAGCCACACTAATTAGAGCCTGTCCGAAAAGCTTTTTGAGATATGAAAATGCTGAAATCATTAAGATTTTTTTCACAGAAGGCCGCGAAGAACGCAAAGTTTTAAGAAGAATGATCAGATTTGATTAAAATTGTATATTTTTCTTCGCGATCTTTGCGATCTTTTGTTCAAAATTCTTATGTTTCTTTATTTTTTTGAGTTTTAAGACCTTTTCGTATAAGCTCTAATTAGCCATGCCAAAAGCCGAAAGTATAGCTTTTATTTGCCCGCGGTTCGCTGAGGGCAATACCGTTGGCGGCGCGGAAACACTGCTGAAAAACCTTGCGGAACACGCGCAGTCAGCGGGGCGGACTGTTACTTTTCTCACCACCTGTGCCAAAAATCATTTCACCTGGGAAAATGAAATCCCGGCAGGTTCGCGCCGGATTCGAGATCTGGACGTCCATTTTTTTCCTGTTGACGAGGACCGGGATGTCAACGCGTTTCTACGTGTCCAGGAGGTCATCAGCCGGAAAGGTTATTACACCACTGATGATGAAATGACCTGGCTGCGCAATAGCGTCAACAGCCGCGCGCTGTGTTCTTATCTCAAGGAACATGGTTCCGACTATGACCGGATCGTGATGGGGCCTTATCTGTTTGGCTTGATTTATTTTGCCAGCCGGATTTATCCGGACAAGAGTCTGCTCGTGCCCTGCCTGCATAATGAAGGATTCGCCTATATCCGCGCGTTCCATGAAATGTTTCGAACCGTAGCCGGGGTGCTGTTCAACTCCGAACCGGAGCGCGACCTGGCCCACCGATTGTATGATTTGTCTGACCGGAAATGCGCTGTGGTTGGAATGGGGCTGAATTCGTTTGATGTTTCATCGTCGGCCTTTGCATGCCGTCATGAGATTCAATCACCCTATATTATCTATTCAGGGCGGCGTGAACCGGAAAAGGGTATTCCGCTTTTGCTCGACTACATGACTGCATTTCGAAAACGCACGAAGCAGAACGTAAAATTGGTATTTACGGGCACTGGCATGCTGGAAGCGTGCGCGGAAATCAAGCCGCACATTATTGATGTGGGTTTCGTTTCGGAACAGGAAAAACATGAGGCCATGGCTGGCGCTGTCGCGTTTTGTCATCCTTCTATCAACGAGAGTTTCAGTATTGTTCTTCTGGAAGCCTGGCTTGCGCGCACGCCTGCTTTGGTACACGCTAAATGTGATGTCACGCGGTATCATTGCAGGAAAAGCAACGGAGGCCTGTGGTTTATGGCCTATCCTGAATTTGAAGAGGAACTGATTATTCTGCTCCAGGATGAAGATTTACGCAAAGCCATGGGTGAAGCAGGCAGAATCTATGTTCTTCGCCATTATTCCTGGCCTGCAATTGAACAGAAACTGTTGAATGCATTGGATGGGAAGTCGACGGTTGATGGTTCATGAAAAATGGTTGATGGGGAAAGAGATGAAGAAAATTATGGGAGTATCGGAAACAACTTATAACTTACAACTGAGCTTATGTGAAATATTTT
>CAZBGF010000368.1:0-2604 GCA_964491255.1 uncultured Verrucomicrobiota bacterium | reverse complement strand
ATCTATCGGCGATCCGCTTCTATCTAAAAGTACACACTTTTCTTGACAGTGCCAAAGGACAAACAGTGATAATAAAAAGCTTGCAATCATACCTTTCGCAATGATATATTGTGTTAGTTGTTAGTTGTTAGTTGTTAGTTGTTAGTTGTTAGTTGTTAGTTGTTATATATTTAATAAGACACATTAAGTGATTCCTGAGGACATCATGAAACACATCATTTGTTTACTGTTTTTGTTCAATTTGATCAGCACTATTTCAGTTTATGGCATGGAATCCATGCAGGACGCGGCGGCCAGTAATGATCTTATCACTCTGGACAAATTTCTCAGCAACGGTATGAATGTCAACGCCACGGAAATCCACAGCGGCGACACCGCTCTGCATCTGGCAGCTAAAGGAAATAAGATACAAGCCGTAAAACTGCTTCTCGAAAATGAGGCCAATGTTAACGCAAAGAATAAAACCAGCCTGACACCCCTTCATATGGCCTCGGTACAGGGACATCTTGACACAGTCAAACTGCTCCTGGATTACGGCGCTGATGTCAATATTCAAGATCATTTTGGCCTGACACCCCTTCATATGGCCTCACAATATGGGCATGTTGATGTTATGGAATATCTTCTTGTAAATGGAGCTAATGTTCACGCCAAAACAAATGATCAAGGATTGACGCCACTTCACTGGGTTGCTTTCTGGGGTTATACGGAAGGTGTCAAGACGCTTCTGGCCTATGGAGCCGACATTAATGCCAAGGATTCGACTGGCGACACACCACTAATATGGGCAAATTTTTATGACCATGATCAAATGGCCCATTTACTGGCACGTTTAGGTGGAAAACGGCGAAAATAATCCTTTTTCGATCGTAACTACTCAGGCACAAAGTTTATAAAACTATCACTTCACTTTTCAGTCAAACTGCTGATTATTCGCTCTGCTTCTCTGCTCGACTCATAGAGTTCATTGAAGTCACTTTTTTCAAGCACCGCAGATTAGCAACTATTCAAGCCTAAGTTTCAGGCGGGTATTGCGCACATGGCTTCCCTTCCAGAACACGGCATGGCACTTCGGACAGGTAAAAAATTCCCGGTAGCGCGCATAGACATTCGGATGGACGAGATGCCGAATCATTTCCATGTTTTCCAACAGATTAAGCACTGCATTACACCGGATACACTTTGAAAATAGATATGTATGAGTGTCCAGTGTAAATTCAGAGACAACTGTGTTAAGCTGTTTGACATTGAATCAATGTCTTTAAGTATAAGCATATGTTTCGGCCGCGGATACTGATCCGCAAAATGCATGTTCCGTGTCAAAAAAACCCGCTGTTCAACATTTGCTCTTGTAATTAATTTGGGTGTTCTGACTTTCTCATTCCAAACAGCGTCATAACCAAGAATTCGCAGATATTTCCCGAGTTTGACGACCATATGATCCACCATAAACCGTGTCTCGGGAACACGTGTTTTCATCCTGCAATCTCACTTGATTTTTTTCACAGGCACAGCTTTAAAATGGGCGATTTGCGGCAAAGGCCCAATAATAGGCCGCACGTATTCCAGAAAAGCCGGTGTGATATCATTACCAGCTTTATTAATAAATTTCGACGGCATAGGGCGTGTACCTCCGGCCACTTTTCCAAGAGGAACACTCTCTAAATATACTTGATATTTTTTCCCTGGTTTTCGGCGAATCACAATTGAACTGTCTTTATTTTCGGTGACCGCGGTTTTCACAGCCATGACGCCCACTGCCCTGGCTTCACGAGCGTCCACCTCGGAAACGAACGCAGGGAATGACCTCTGGAGATACCCGAACGTATCCGCTCTCACCCGCTTGATGTCAGTCCGAGCTTTGATCTCATTAGCGAGAAGATCACCTAATGCGCCAGAACCACTGAGCTGGACATTGCCATGGGAATCCGTTTCACGAATAAATTTAGTTGCAATAGCTATGCCGTCTGAATCGGATATACCTTCGGAAACAACCGCGACGCACCGGCCTAACCTATGATACACAGCCTTTATATCACCCACAAATTTCTTCATAGAAAAGGAATGCTCCGGTAAATAAATCAAGTGGGGGCCATCGTCGGGATGCACACGCGCTAATGCTGATGAAGCAGCCAGAAAACCTGCATGCCTCCCCATAACCACGTCAATTTTAACTCCGGGCAAAGCCTGATTATCAAGATTCCCGCCCATAACGGCACAGGCAACAAACTTAGCCGCACTCCCAAAACCAGGCGTATGATCATTTTCCAGAAGATCGTTATCAATCGTTTTTGGAATATGAATACACCGAAACTCGTAATTCACTTTTTTGGCATCCTCATTAATGATATGCGCTGTCTCCGCGGAATCATTACCGCCAATATAAAAAAAGTAGCGAATATTATATTTAAGCATGATACCGAAAATTTGCGCGCACTCGTCGCGAGAAGGTTTTTTCCGAACACTGCCCAGCGCTGATGAAGAAGTTACAGCAACGGCTGCCAGATTAGATTTTGACTCTTTGCCCAAATCAATCATATTTTCATCAAGCACACCTTTTATGCCATGTAAAGAGCCATAAATCCTTGTGATTTCCTTATGCCG
>CAZBGF010000367.1:0-2609 GCA_964491255.1 uncultured Verrucomicrobiota bacterium | reverse complement strand
TTCTTATGTCTTTCAGTGCGTTTCAGATGCAATACCCTTTTCGGATAAGCTCTAAATAGAATCGCGTTGGTGAATTTATTTCCCAAAGGAATAATCCTCGAATCCCTGAATACACGGCGGCTGTGAAGCAAAAAGGAGCTTACCCCTCGCTGGCGCCGCTATCATCGCGAAATTAGTGCTGTCATTACAGACATTATAAGCATGAAGCAAATCGGAAGAAGCGTCATGGCTTGTTAAAACCTGTTTCATTAGATCAAGAGAGTATTTCCCCTTATTATTTTCTACTGCATTACGCAGGCTGTTATAGCGGGCAAAGGCGGATTTCGGCTTTTTTTCTTCCGGGATATCCTCACAATTATTCAGGTCTATATCCCATGGCCAGATATTTCCCCAACACAAGCCGGACCCCGATTCCGGCCGTTGAACACGTAATTCCGGGGACTTTTTAATACAGCCCTGCACCAGCACGGCAGAGCCGTTTTTGTCTAACATTCCCAAATTTCGTGGAACTATCAAATCATTCTGCGAAAAACGATCCAAGGCTTGTTCCACGGTCCTGCAGGAGCGCAGTAGAGGTGAAATGGCTCTAAGCGCACTAAAACCGAGGATGTTTTTATCCTCCCAAAAATTACTTTCCTGAAAGATAGAAACAGATGCTCCACTCATGACTAATCCGGCTTCATTCATTCCGCCCCAGGTAGCTATCAATCCCGGATATCTTATACAGCATAAAGCGATACCGTCTTTCGGATAAGCCGTTAAAAGATACTGATCGGGAAGATTATCCAAAGTTCCACCCAGCAAAGGACCAAAATCGCTGGAAGGAAAGATAAGTCCGCCGCATTTTTGATTTTCAGGTTCCGGGAAAGAATTAAGATCCGGAAAAGAAATGGTCTTGGTACATAAACTCAACAGGGCGTCCGAAAAATTGACCGCTACCAGCCAGGAAAGATCGACCTCAGCTCCATCAGCAATTCCCTTAAGTTCCTCCCATTCCTGGGGAAACCTTTCAGTAAGAAATTTTTTCACCTTTTGCATCATCTCAGGCAGTTTGTCCAGGACAGGACTTCCGGCATGGAATTTTTTGAATTTCAAGTAGGTATGTATCGTATGACGGACCATCATACGAGCCGCTCGTCCCTGAGTCAGGCCTATATCATACCAGCTTCCTTCTGCCTGAATGTGTTCAACAAAAAAAGGCTTAAATTTACTCATGGAAATCTCCTTAGACCGATGTCTATTCATCTGCCACTAAGGCACAAAGTGTTTGTTGATAATAATTAAAGCCGAAAAACATTTTATATTCCAGTCTTGTTTTTTTTCGAATCAACCAAGTGAAAACATTTTTTGTTTTCGATCTTCTTCGTGTCTTGGAGCCTTTGTGGCGAATAATTCAGGTTAGCTCCTTTACTCGTCCGTCATTAACTTGATCCGGACGTCATCAATCCATACCGAATTGACGGTTTTTGGGTAGTATTGCGAAATCGACAACCAACAGACGAACGGTTCTCCCTGGTATCTGAAGTCACCTTCTTTCGGGGTTTCAAGATAGAATTCATATTCTGTCCATTCCCATGTGGGGTTTATTTTTTTTTGCCATAAGCGCCGATCAGTCCACCCTTTTCCCTTATGTCCTCCGTAAAGACAAATTTCCACCTTCTCAGTCGTTGCCTCCTTCGCTTTCATCCAGAGCGATATTACATAGATTTCATCGCTTTTCATGGGCATGTAATTGGACTGAACACCGCCGCCTTTCTCTTTATCCTTTTTATCGATCCGTAACGATTTCTTTCCGCTATACTTGATTTTATCGTCCAGGGATATAGCGTCCGGAGTCGAGGTCTGCCAACCAGTCGGAAAAGTTTCGCCTTTCTCGAAGCTCCCGTTTTCAACCACATTGTCTTCAAAGTCTTTTTTCGTCAATTCCCTAAGATCAAAGTCGTCCATATCAATGGTTAAATCGATTCGGCCCAGAAGCTTAGGTTTGCCGGAAGCGTCTTTTCCCATTTGCTGCCGTCCATGTTTTGTCCCAGTAGAAGATAACCGCAAAGAAGCCTTTTCTTTGCCCGGAAAAATCAATGTTTCTCGTGTCCAGTTGGACGCGGAGGATGGAGCTTTGGAATAATAGTCGTTCGCTGATATTCTGAAAACCCGCATTTGTGGTTTTTTCTGTTGGGTCCGGTAATAGAGGGAAAAACGATAGAGCCGGTCGGTTTTCAGATTCAGGCCGCTTAACGAGAAAATACCGTGCTTATACTCCATGTCCTTTTTTAGAATCATGCGTAAGCCCATTTTGCCGGTACGGGCGGCTTGTTCGCTCCATTGGTATTGATTGCCGTCCTTGGTAAACCTGTAGAACCCCAGAGCCTTTTCCCTGCCATATGCTTTCTCCGCGCTCGGATTGGCCATGAACGGAGCCAATGGCTTTTCCGATTCGTCTGACCAACAGACTCCCAACGCAGTCGCCGCTATTATTGTCAGTAATGCTTTTTTCATTTCAGATACTCCTTATTTAGAGCTTATTAGAGTTCTGCAAAATGACAAAAAAATGTCCAAAACGCTATCCTCGGCTCGGCAAGGATGCCTCGCCCTACCTTATGTAACATTTA
>CAZBGF010000366.1:0-2613 GCA_964491255.1 uncultured Verrucomicrobiota bacterium | reverse complement strand
TTCAGGTCAGAGGTTGTTCACAAGAATGGATGCGGCGCTGGAACACGGTGTTCCGTAGGAACACATGATAGTAGCGCGGCGATTTATCGCCGGGTTGTGATGAAAGAAAAAACAAGTCCCTTAGGGACGACTGATAAGAGCAGGCTACATCATGGCGAACACATATGTTTGTCTCAATATTCATTGTGTGTTTAGCACCAAGAATCGGGAACCAGTGATTGATCAACAAATCAAGGATCGGCTCTGGGCTTTTCTGGGAGGAATAGCTAAAAGAAATAAAATGAAAGCAATATGCATAGGAGGAACAAACAATCATGTGCATGCCTTGCTTTCCGTCCCTGCGACAATTTCAGTAGCAAAGGCTGTGCAGTTGCTCAAAGGCGGGTCGTCAAAATGGGTTCACGAAGAGTTTCCGCATCAATCAAAATTTTCATGGCAGGAGGGATATGGAGCCTTTAGTGTGAGCGTTTCACAGTTGAATGAGATTATTGCTTACATTCACAATCAGGAGGAGCATCACCAAAAGAGAACCTTTAAGGAGGAGTATTTAGCCTTTCTTGAAAAGCACGGAATTGAATGTGATAAACGCTATTTATGGACCTGATTTCAGTCGTCCCCATGGGACTTATTTGTTGTTATGATATTAAAACCGGCAATAAATTGTCGGCCTATTTTCGATTTATCCCTACGGGACAAAGCATAAATGGAGTATAATTTCTTATGTCGCAATTAGCACAGATTGCAGTTGTTATTGGATTGTTACTACTTGTATTGAATGCGGTAATGATTTTTTTTCCGCGACAGGTTAACACCTGTATTACTCGCTTTCCCCGCAGTATCTGGGCTGGCCGGGTTCTTGCTGTAGTGGATATCGTTTGGATTACTGTTCTCCTGTTGCATTCAGATATAAAGTGGGTTGAGCGTCATCACCTGCTTGTATTTTTTATGGCGCCGGCTGTGCTGGTGCTGATTGTTATATTCATGGATGAACTGCTTGCTGTCAGAGCTCTTGGCGGCCTGTTCCTGTTGGTTCCTTTCTCTATTCTAAATGCGGCTTTTGTCTATCCATCAAAGAGCCGTCTGGTTATGACCGCTTTTGCCTATCTGCTTGTGATTGCGGGGATTATCTGGGTGTGGAGTCCTTTTATGTTTCGAAAAATGACTGAGAAATGGATTGTCAGACCGCAGTTGTCCAGAATGGTTGGTGTGGCGGGAGCCTTGGTCGGATTGGTTATGCTTGTACTGGGGTTGACCGTTTATTGATGTCTACTCAAGTAGCCACTAAGCCACCAAGACACAAAGCATGAAATCGGTAATCAAAGAAGGTATTATAATCTTGGTGTCTTAGTGCCTTTGTGGCGAAACAGTAACAAATATAACGGAATGGCTCGAATTCTGATTTTCAGGGGTGGCGCATTAGGCGACTTTGTTTTGACATTGCCGGCTATCAGCGCGTTACGTCATGCCGGTTCTAATGTTTTCATCGAGTTAGTGGGATATCCTCATATTGCAGAGATCGCGCTTGTCTCAGGATTGATCAACCATATCACATCTATTGATTCGGCCCGAATAGCATCCTATTTTGTTCCGCAAGCCGAATTGCCGTTCAAAGAGAAAGCCTTCATCCAATCGTTTGATGTAATTATTTCCTGTCTTCATGATCCTGATCGTGTTGTTCGCGAAAATTTGATTCAGGCCGGTGCAGGGCCTGTGCTCAGCATAGCGCCTCAGATCAGGTCGGGGCACGCCATTGATCATTGGATAAAGCCGCTGTCTCAGCTGGGGATTTATGGCAATGGCCGGGAAACAGCCCGGCTTGATTTCCCAATCAGCTTTCGTGAGGAGGGAAAGCAAAGACTTGGGCGGATGGGGCTGAACAGTAATGTCATAGCTATTCATCCAGGCAGTGGCAGTCCGAAAAAGAACTGGCCTTTGCCGCATTTCGTGAATCTGGCCGGAAAACTTGAGCATGAGACTTGTGGGTGGCCTTTTTTTATATTGGGTGAAGCTGATGAAGCTATTGCTCAAGCATTGAAAGAATCGGGACTTCCGTTCCCTGTGATGAGCGGGTGTTCATTGATGGAAGTGGCATCTGTATTGAGCGCATGCAAGGGCTATGTGGGGAATGATTCGGGAATAACCCATCTGGCGGCGGCTCTCGGCATCCCTGTGATGGCTTTGTTTGGACCCACTGATCCGGCAGTGTGGGCGCCGCGCGGGTCGCATGTGTCTATTATTTACCGGGAAATATCGGCAAGTTTGTCAGGTATCAGTGTTGATGATGTTTTTGAACAAATCAGAGGCTGGTGAAATGTCTTAAGCTTATTTGATTTCATGCCAGTAGACTACTGAAAGCTCATTTTGCGGTAAGTTTATATTAGACAGGTTAGCCAGAGCTTCAGAGCTGTACAAGATTTGTGGACTTCCTTGAGGTTTCATGTCCAGTTCACCGCCAACAGCTATAACAGCGCCGAAGATTGAAGCATTTCCCTTGTCGTTAAATTCGATCGAAGAGTCGTCAATATTGTCGCCGACAAGGAGTACAATTCCTTCAAAGTGAAACGTTCCTGTGAAATCAATTTCCACACCACCTGTGATGATCAGGATTCCCGC
>CAZBGF010000365.1:0-2614 GCA_964491255.1 uncultured Verrucomicrobiota bacterium | reverse complement strand
GTTATCGTAACGCATATGGTCCTGAAGCTCGGCCTCAAGAAATGCACGCTGCCTGCCTGTGATAAACGATGGTGATTCCTTGGAGATTGAATTCAATACGATAAACTTATTTCGCCTGAAGACAAACGAATAGTAGGTGGCCCCAAATCTTTCGATGAATTCAGCATACCCGTCCCTGAATATCATGGTTTGTCGCATTGCTTCCATCACAGAGATTTGGCCGGCCTTTGTCCGGGACAGAATTTTAGAATTATAATCCTTTAAAATGGTAGGCCAAGCACCTAAATCATGATTTCTGGGCACTACCCTATATGGGATCCTCGTCTTTTCCATTTCAGCTAAGAGGCTATCCCACTGGGCATTGATATAATCGGAGTTATTGTATCCATATATGTTATCGCCACCCAGGATAATCAACTCAGCGTTCAGGGCGCGAGCCTTCTTTAGGGCCTGCCTGGTTAATACTGAAGGCTCTATTGTTGAATGTGGCCGGGGGTGCCCGATGAAACAGAAGGCCAAGGTATCGTTGGAATTCTTGCTGCCCTCCCTGGGAGAAAGCTGATCATCCGAACAGGAGAAACACAAAAGCGAAAACAAGAAAGAGATCGCTCCAATGAATGCAGTCTTCAAGAAAGACCGGGAGCAGGGGCGTGTGAGTAGCTTTTAAAATTACCCTCATAAAGTGGATATTAGGCAGTAAACACACTATATATGGTGGTAGAGCAATAGAGGCTTGTATTCACGGGGCGGATTTCGGTAGAATCTGACAGAGATTCCGGATGAACCCTGCCTCTTGTTCCCCACTTAACTCCTTTGAGGCTGAGGCAAGAATAACAAAGTGGTATCCTTGCGTCAAGAAATCCAGATATTGATTGCCACAAGCCAATGAATTACCAAACAAAAAAAATGATATCTGTGTCCAGGGAATTCGTAGACGTAATGAAGAGGTGTGTTCTCAAGATCTATAAGATAAGATTTCTCCATTCATTCTTGATCAGTCTTTTTCTTATAATAATTTGCGCCGCAATCGTGTCAAACGCTCTTTCTGATCTGTATGATTACGATAGAATTCATAAGACAGAATTATCAGGGGACAGCCTCAAGTTCTTTTTGAAGAATTGGATCAAAAAGGAGTGGATGAGGCGTACGGCCGCAAAAACAGACAACGAATCACCCCTGAAGACCTTCCATATCACCATTGATGGCAGGGATATTGAAAAATTGAATTCCGATCTCCCTCAAAGCGGAAAGGACCAGTACGTTCAGGCCTTTATGAGGGTGAGTGACATGCCTGATGTCAAGAGAGTGAAGTTGCGGTATCGAGGTGCAAATAACTATCACTGGCTTTACACCCAGAAATCACTCAGAATAAAGCTGAGAAAGAAGGATACATACAACCTGGAAAAAAAGTTAAATCTCATAAATCCCCCTCATTATGATACCCTACCCTTAGAATGTGTCGATTATGGAATTTCGAGAAGACTTGGACTGATAGCCCCGGACTATTTTCCGATAAGAGTTTTTATTAATGGAGAAAATATGGGGGTTTACTCTTATCTCAGCCAGGCTGATGAATCCCTGCTGCGTAAACATAAACGAATGCCTGGAAGTATATATGAAGGGGAACCAGCTCCGAAAGGCGAAGATGGTGTATCGCTTCTGTGGAGAAATGAACAATACTGGAAAAAGGCGGCAGCCCGAAATGCTGAGCAAAAGGGGAATCGTGAGGATATCACACTCCTCATAAAGGCAATAAATCAGTATAATGATGCCGAATTCTATGATTTTGTAAATACCTTTTTAGATAAAGACAAATTTTATACCTTCTTTGCCTTAGATGTTATATTCGGTTCAGGACACCATGATTACCATCATAATCATAGGATCTACTTCGATCCCTACAAAGGGCGGTTTGAACCGATCCAGTGGGATATGAGGTACTGGACTCCCCGTGAACAAAAGGACTGTTCATATAATCCTTTGCTTCATCGGATTAAGATGAATCCCATTTTGGAGGCCGAAAGAGATAGATTTGCCTATGAAATAATGGAGCAATTCAGCAACGAATCTCTTTTTGAAGAGCTGTCTAAATACGAAAATCTCATATTGAGAGACCTGAGCGCCGACAAATTCAGAGATAATGCAGTGATGGCCCATTATCCATTGAGATGGTGGTTTTCGGAGCCTTTTACTATCGAGGAATTCAAAACATCAATCTCCAGTCTGAAAGATATCCTCAGGAAGCGACGCTCGTATTTGGTCCGGCTATACAATGATGTGGATGCCAGATATTTTTCAAAGAAGGTTGGATCTGACTATTGTCAGGTAGTTTTCAGGATAAACGGGAATAGTGGTATAGAAATTGATTTGTTAAAGCTGTTTCGAAATCAGGGTGGTTTGGGTCAGAATAACATTATTGTCTATCAGGATACCAATTTGAACGGCATTTTAGATGGGCCGGACAGATTGATATCGGAGCGAAAACAATATCTGTATCCGGGAAGGAAAGTTGTTACGGTGCAAAATGTCCTTCCCGTGTTGCAAGGCAATATCGAGGCGGTAAGCGCTCCCCTGTTCTATTCTTATATTGTGAAAGGAGGGGCTTGCCCTGGGA
>CAZBGF010000364.1:0-2627 GCA_964491255.1 uncultured Verrucomicrobiota bacterium | reverse complement strand
TAACAGTTCTCGGCGTAATAATCAATGAAACTCGGTCGCATTTATCCGGACCTGGTATAATCGAGAAAGACAATATCAAAACGATCGAACGAATGGGCAATGTTCGCGTTCTGGCGAATTTGCCGCATATGAAGGGTCTAAGCGCCGGTGATATTCAGCCTGAGCTGTTTCAGCGGTATTGTCTCAAGCACTTACCGTCGGTCAAGACATTGATACAGTGGATTGATATGAAAAAATAAGGAGAAATAATTCATGGCAAGGATCAAACTGGATTTACCGGAAGTATTCGAATTTTCCTTTGAACTGTCCGTCCGCATCAGCGACATAAACTACGGCGGGCATCTTGGGAACGATGCAGTGCTGGCTCTGCTGAATGAAGCGCGTATCAAGTTCCTCGCTCAGCACGGGTTCACTGAAATGGATATTGGCGGGGTAGGACTGATTATGGCTAATGCCGTGATTCAATACAAATCACAGGCTTTTCACAACGACCGGTTACTGATAGAGGTGGCGGTTTGTAATGTTGGCAGGCATGGCTGTGATTTCGCATATCGGATATCGAATAAAGAAACCGGCAAGGAAATCGTCCGTTCAACTACAGGTATTGTTTTCTTTGACTATTCACGAAACAAAGTGGCTGAAGTGCCGGAAAAGTTCAGAGCTCTGTTTGTGAAGTGATCGTTGGGGGATTCGGGGCGGACTACGTTTTAATGTCGCGCCGATATCTTGCTATTCAGGAAATAGTCAAAGCCACCAAAATTTAAAGATCACATTTGTATAAGCCAAACGGGAGCGAAAATATGACTACTTCAGGGCGTGTCAGGGAAACATTGGGATACATGATAATCGTTATAATGACGTTCGCCGTTCTCCAGTCCGTTGTCGTCGTTATGCACGAGTTTACCCATAGCACCGTAGCCTGGCTCCTCGGATACATGCCAAGCCCCCTCGGTATTGTCTGGGGTAATCCTTTGATGATGACGGGCTGGGACGAAGGGGTGCATTATTCCCAACTCTTTCCCTCTGGTCATCATGCCGCAGAAGCGATCATCGGCGGGAGCCCGCTGGTTGTCCATACGGTCATTGTTACACTGGGTATTCTTTTGCTGCAAAGACAACGGATGATAAAAAGGAAATGGTTCTTTCACATTCTCTACTGGTTCGTCATAGCCAACTTCATGGAACTGATCGCCTATATCGTAATGCGCGCTTTTGCCTCTGGCGGTGACGTCGGCCATTTCAACCGGGGGCTAGGGCTTTCTCCCTGGATTCTCTTTGTCGTCGGAACGTTGATGATCATTGTTGGATTGTACGTTATCTTCAGAAAAATTCTGCCCCTTATGTATACCGTCTTTGCGTTGGGAAACCGTCTGAATGAATGGGCAATCCTATTGATGACTGCCTTTTTTCTTTTTCTGTGGGGAAGTGGGATACGGGTGGTGTTTTACATCTATCCCGATCCCCAGTGGATGTTTGGTTTCTTAGGATTTGCGGCATTTGGCGTGGTCTTGGTCGTTTGCAATCCATGTCGGCACACAGGTCGTTAAACGTGCAGAGTTTAGTGCAAAATACGAAATTAATATTCAGGAGCAAACACTGTGACTCAAACTTTCGTTGAAATCCTGCTTCTCGTCACTGCAGCCCTCTGTGCCGGAGGCAAGCGGGGGCGGTCACGGCAACACTTTGGACCTCAGACTGTTAATCTTTGGTTATGCATGGAGCACATCGGTCTATTCCGTTGGAACAGATTTATCACTTGACTCATCAATGTCGCGCCGATATCTTTATTCCTTTTCATAATGTATTTTGCAGAAGTCTATGTTTCAGCAATCAAAAGGAGGTAAACATGAATTCGTTGAATTTAGCATTAATAATTACATTAACTTTTGCGTTCACAACATCGACTGTCCTGGCTAATCCGGAAGTTGCGGATGAAAAGGATATGGGTGAAAAACTCTTGCGCCAATTATGGGCAGATATGAAAAAACCAGATATGGCGGCAATCGAAAAGATAATTGCTAAAGGCTTTCAATCTGTGCACCAGTATGGCGCCAACAATCGTGAGCAAGAGATAAAACTGATCAAAGGCCTGAATCTCGGTAAATACACCCTGAGCAACATTGAGATAAGTCGGAACGGACCAGTTATTATTGCTTCTTACTTTGTTTCCGTAGAGGAAACAATTAAAGGAAAGCGGCTTCTAAAAAAGCCGGCGCCCAGGCTCAGCGTTTTTTTAAAGACTGACAGCGGTTGGCAATGGATATCCCACGCCAATCTCAAGCCTTTGAAGTAAATAACATCAATTCTTTACATACGTTTTCAGGCCAAGGTGAAAAACATAAGGAAACGCTCCAGCCGCCCACGAAGGTTCGGGCTGGCTGACTTTGAACTCTCACTGACACCTTCTATAAGAGTAAAAGAGAAAAGACAATTTTGGGAATCATTTAACCGATATTTTGCAGTTGGCCTCGTACATACGGGGTGCTGCAGATGCAAGGCGTGAGACACGCAGCTGTATAAGCATACTGCAAATGTCTCAGAACGAAACAGATGCGGTGCAATTGCCAACCCTTTGTGGTTCAAGTTAGGCCGCTGGAGCGGCAACTCTTACTCGTAATCCTAATCAT
>CAZBGF010000363.1:0-2627 GCA_964491255.1 uncultured Verrucomicrobiota bacterium | reverse complement strand
AGTAATTGATATGAAAGCGGATCCAGGCGCCTTTAATGGGGATAATGCCGCATTCGTAGGGCATACCCATCTGGGGATCCTTAGATTTAGGCGAGAGGAAAAAAGGAGTCATCAGGGCTGCGCCGGCCATGAAAAATCCCACACCAAAGAAGAGCAAAATCGCCATGTGCAGCCAGTTAAAAACCATTCAGTCTCCCCGTTTCCAGTCTGTTAACGGCACGTTTACTGTGTGAGACTATATCATTAAAGAGGGGTGATTTTGCAAGTGAATTTTTTTCACGGCCATCTCCCTTGCCTTACAGCCCTTTTCGTACCACTCTCGTCTGATTCATAGAGATTGACAAATTTATGCTAAATTGATATGAATTTATAATTAATATGCGTGTCGTGTTCGAGCGTCACATAATTCATCCGAAAACCATCTCCTTGCACCTAGCGTCAACCTCCTTAGGAGGAGACCATTGGAAACATGGCAAGTGGCATCTATGATATTCAGCAAGAAAAAGGTGGAGCGTTTGTTGTAGGGTCCAACGTGGGATGACATGCCTGTGCTTGAAAATATAGAAAACGTGAGAAGTTGACCGGCAAAGTCAGAGTCAATGTGAACACTTCAATGGAGAACGTACCATCATGAATTTCAAGGACTTCAAGTCCGGTCACTGGGTACAACAGTATCAGTATCAGAGTTTTTCACCTGCATTCGTGAACCACGATTGGACATGGGACGACCCGCGCATAAGCACCTTGCTTGAACAGGCAACACGGGCCATCGGGGAGCTGAATGCCTTTTCTCTGATCGTTCCTGATGTGGATCTGTTCATTCGAATGCACGTTCTTAAAGAGGCAAACACCTCCAGCCGTATCGAAGGCACTCAGACTGAAATCGATGAGGCACTGAAACCCAAAGAGTTGATAGACCCTGAACGCCGGGATGACTGGCAGGAGGTCCAGAACTATATTAAGACTATGAGCAACGCCATCGAAGACCTGGAGAGGCTGCCGCTTTCAAACCGCCTGCTGAGAAATACACACAAAATCCTCCTTGAGGGTGTGCGAGGGGAAGGAAAGCTGCCCGGAGAATTCCGAAAAAGCCAGAACTGGATCGGCGGCAGTGGGCCGTCGGATGCAGCCTTTGTCCCGCCCCACCATACCGAGCTGCCTGAATTGATGAGTGATTTGGAAAAATTTTTGCATAATGACGCCTTACTGATTCCCGATCTGGTCCGGATCTCCATTGCCCATTATCAGTTTGAGACCATTCATCCGTTTCTTGACGGGAACGGGCGTATTGGACGGTTGCTGATCACGCTGTATCTGGTGAGTAAAGGGCTTCTGAAAAAGCCGACACTGTATTTGTCGGCCCATATCGAAAAGCACAAAGGCGACTACTATGATGCTTTGACCCGCGCTCGCGAGTCAGACGACATTGGGCATTGGGTGCGTTTTCTGCTAACCGCTATTAGGGACACCGGGCACAAAGGAGCCGCGACCTTTCAGTCTATCCTGGAGCTTCGAAAAGAGGTTGAGCGGACGACCTTATCCTTAGGCAAAAGGGCTGAAAATGCACGTCTGCTGCTGAATCATCTCTATCGGAAGCCACTCGTAACGGCCAATGAGGTCGCTGAACTTCTCAACGTGACCCATCAGACCGCCAGTTCCCTTATCCGCGACTTCGAAGATCTACAAATACTGAAGAAATGGGAGAAAATAGGGCGAAGCCAGCTATATGTTTTTGGTCGTTATTTAGCCTTGTTTTTGGATTGATCATCATAGAAAACAGACGCAACTTTACACTAAACATTTTTTATGTAAAGTTAGCAGTCTCTTCTTTACATTACGAGCGGGAAATGTAAGAAAAGGTCGAAACCTTTCATCCTGATCACAGGGACGACATGGCGCAAGCACCCGATGAAAAGACCTATTTGGAAATCCCTTTTATTGAGCAGTTAAAAGGGATGGACTGGGACAATGGGGAGGTTCAGCAAGAAGACGGGGTTTGTTGGATGGTCAAACATGGGAGAATATGGCTGATTGGCAGTTTTCTTCAGATCAGAAGCGTTGAAATAGTGTGAGGGAAAAGTCCATGGGCGTCAACATTTAATAGATAATTGACGAATATTCTGACTGAGCAAGACAGGGCCGACCATTGTGAATGGCTTGAGAAGTTGGAAAATCAGATAAAGGAAGATCTTCCGCCTGACACGCTTCTCCCGAATTGAGATGTCAAACCCGCCTACATGGATGCCCGCTTGCAAAGAGATACCTTGATCAAAAAGCGCGACTTGAACAAATCCAGGCTTCTGAAGAACAAAAGGTCGACGTCTTTAATCACCTTTTTAATTTTTTCAGCCGTTACTATTATGAACCCGGCTTTATTCGCTCTCTTAATCCCTACAGGACCGTCAAAAAATCTTCAGGATTCAAGGTAAGGTTTTCCGCCATAGGAGCGTTCTGATCCGAAGAAATTTGGGGTTGATCTCCCTTAAAAGATCTATTATTTTTTACAGGCTTAATTATTATTTCAGGGGCTTGCCAAGAGCGGTCCGGACAACAAGAATCATGTCAGGAGGACAGTATGGAAACAACAGTGATCTATTCGGATGGAGATACGCTAAAAACAGATGTGA
>CAZBGF010000362.1:0-2628 GCA_964491255.1 uncultured Verrucomicrobiota bacterium | reverse complement strand
AATAAAAATAAAATGAACCCCCTATTGGAGCTTCGCGAAAAGATTCTCGCTTCCTCTACCAGTTTAGCTGATATCCTAAGAAGGGCCAAGGTTTTAGCATCTCAACTAAAAAACCCTGCGTTTAAAGGTTGGGTTCATAGTGAATTGAATGGCTATACAGAAGGTGGTGACCTACCAGATTATAGATTTATCCACACCCCTCCTTTAGGAACGTTCTCAGGATCCTATGGAAGCATGATAAAAGATCATCTATTGCCGACTTACAACCTTCCCGACAGCATGAAACAGATGGCCAAAGAGGTTCCGATAATTTACTCGGTGAGGGAACTTGAAAGCATGGGCGCTAAGGAGGGTCTTCGTCATGCATGGCCCGCAGAGGCTGTTATGCTTTTACGAGATAAAATTCAAATGAGTGGAGGGTATGTTTTAGTTGAAGTTCACCAGCCAATTTATACCACCGCTATTACAGCGATTTTAGATGCAGTTCGAAACCGTTTGCTTGATTTTGTTCTTGAAATTAATGAGATAACACCTGACATACCAAAGGAAAATGGCACTTACGATGAAATACCATCGGAAAAAGTTTCACAAATATTTAATATAACGATTCATGGAGACCACAATATACTCGCTAGCGGCAAAACTGTATCTCAACATGCAACTCAAATCGTTCGTAAAGGTAAAACAGATGACCTAAAGGAGTATCTAAGGAATTTGGGTATAGAAGATAATGATATTGATGATCTACTAATATCACTTAAAAAAGACTCAATTGAAGAAAAAGGCAAATTTGGACCAAAGGTAGCTTCATGGATTGGAAGAATGGTTTCAAAAGCCGCAAGTGGTACATGGAATATGGCTCTTTCTACGGCACCATCCCTCATTACTAAAGGGATTTCAAAATACTATGGGTGGGAATAGTTAATGTGGAATCACCCAACAACCGAATTCACTTGGATGTGAGTTACGCTGTCGCTTCACTCACACCAGTGATTCGAAACGTTATCTTTTAAAAATGATAAATAAAACTGAACAAATAATCAGCAAATCGGAAATAGAACAATTTCGCACGCCTACGGAATTTAACCGATGGATAGTTTCAAAATTAAAATTATTTAGAGAATATCGTGAGCAAATAAAAAAACAGGAACTTCTACGAAAGGGTATCTCTAAACAATTTTGGAGCGAAATTTACCCTTTATATTTATTAATGAAAAAACAGGCATTATTAGGACAAAATTTTAAAGTTAAAAATATTATTGGGAACCAGCCTTATGACGCAGAGATACAATATCCGGATAACAATAGACATGCCATTTGTAAATTAGAATTTACGGAAGCTAAAGATGGGTATGATTTAAGTCTCAGAATGGAAAAATTCATAGAAACTGGTTCTGTTTCACTAACTGGTGAACTAACCGTTAATGGAACTAAAAAGACAGGACATAATATTTGCATATCTGAAGATATGGCAAGCCATAAGGATCTATTGAATAATCAATTCACTCTTATTAAAGAATGCATAGAAAAAAAGAAAAGGAAAGACTATTCTTCTAACATTGCTCTAGTTGTTGTAATAGATGACTACACAGTGCCTAGATATGATAATAAAAAAGATTTGGATTGTTTCATTGCTTTTTTAAACTCTGATAATATTTTTAAAAATACAGGATTTGCAGCTTTGTTTTTTGTAGGTCTGTCTGGTGAGTTATTTTTTGAAAAATCATAAGATAACAATTCAATCCAGCCGACCTTCCTCGCCGCTTTGCGGCTCGTCAGGCGGCTGATTTTTGTGTTAGTTAGTTGCGGCTTGGAGTGAGTTCGCACCAAGGGAGACTGAGTATCAGTCATGAACAAGAAAACATCCGTCTTGGCGAAGTCGTTTGAGCGAATCCGCGCCCATCCGCTCATCGTGGGTATTTTGATTGGTGGGAGCATTGTTGTTGGAATGTCAGCGTTTACGAACGCGCTGCGCGACCTGAGTACCTTTTTCGGAGTCGGCCAGGGCTCTCTTGTTATCTTGGACGTAAAAATCATCGATAAGCCGTCTGCGATTAGGTTGTTTCGCCAGAACTGGCTCAAGGGTTCTGTAGGCGAATTTCCACTCCTAGACATCAGACTTCGCAATGATACTTCGACTGCGTTATTCCTCACAGCAATGGACTTCGACGTTACGCAGCGTGTTCGAAAACCGAACACAGACGGTTGCATGAAAGTTTCGGTTAGCGACTGGAATTACGCTGTCACACTCGATGCAGAAGCAAAACGTCAATCCGTTCGATTGGGGTTATCCCAGAGTGTGCCGGGGCACGACGTCGATCGATTTGTTGTAGAAATTGGCCAACATTGGTCAAATTCCTGCCAGAGTGGCACCGCAGAGTACGATATGGATCTTACCTTGCTGTACGATAGAAGCCGTTCCGTGAAGTTGGGAAGATTTCCTATCACTATCGATGGCCCTCCCGCCCTAGAGGAAGTGAGTGCCTTCACGAGAGAACGTGGAGGCGAAGTCGGGGTTCGCCGCATAACCAGCGCATCGACGGCGACGCGGTGAACCGCGCGCGTCATGCGTGCCGTTATATGAGAGCGAAATGAAAAAAGAATGTTATTTATGCGGAACAACTCTAA
>CAZBGF010000361.1:0-2631 GCA_964491255.1 uncultured Verrucomicrobiota bacterium | reverse complement strand
CTCAAAACATATAACTGACCTTTGAAATGCGTATGTGGTGTAATGGACCCTGGCTTGGCAAGAACCTGACCGCGCTGGACATCCTCTTTCTTGATGCCTCTTAGCAGACACCCCACATTGTCACCTGCCCTACCTTCATCCAGGAGCTTCCGGAACATTTCCACACCTGTCACAGTAGTTTTTTGAGTATCCTGCAAACCCACAATTGCCACTTCGTCACTGACTTTCACAATCCCTCGCTCAATTCGACCTGTTACCACTGTTCCCCGGCCTTCTATCGAAAACACGTCTTCAATCGGCATGAGAAAAGCCTGATCCAAAATCCTTTCAGGCTCCGGAATATACGTGTCTAAAGCGTCCATTAACTCCTGAATGCATTTCGTTGCCGGGTCATCCGCTGTTTTAGCACCCATCGCTTTCAATGCGCTTCCGCGAACAATAGGAATCTTATCACCATCAAATTGATAAAGGCTGAGCAACTCACGTATTTCAAGTTCGACTAAATCAATCAATTCCGGATCATCCACAAGATCCACCTTGTTCAAAAACACTACGATTGACGGAACTCCCACCTGACGGGCTAACAAAATATGCTCCCGAGTCTGAGGCATAGGCCCATCTGAAGCACTGACAACGAGAATCGCACCATCCATCTGCGCGGCACCAGTAATCATGTTTTTGACATAGTCAGCATGACCAGGGCAATCCACATGCGCGTAATGACGGTTCGCTGTTCCGTATTCTACATGAGACGTAGCTATGGTAAGAATTTTCGTCGCATCACGGCGGCCTTGCGACTCCGATGCCTTCGCCACTTGATCATACGTTATGTATTCACTCAAATTGTTTAATGACTGAACTTTAGTGATCGCCGATGTAAGCGCTGTTTTACCATGATCCACATGTCCAATTGTACCAACATTAACATGCGGTTTTGTTCGCTCGAATTTTTCCTTTGCCATAATATATCTCCTTCAATAATGCCATCTAACTAATGTTCTTTCACTTAAATTGATAAAACAGTTCTTAGTGCAGAGCCCACGAACGGGATTGAACCGTTGACCTCATCCTTACCAAGGATGTGCTCTACCAACTGAGCTACGTGGGCCAACATTTCATAGTCCCAATCAAAAACAATATCAAAACACAATAATACCCCCTATCCTCACTCTATCCTCTTAAACCGGAGAATGAGGCGCTTGGAGGTTATGTAACCGGTCTACACACACCTTTAAAAATCAAAACAATGCAAATCGGTTTTTCTTATATATTCAATAAAGAATGATAAAGTTATCATATTGTACAATTCTGTCAACATGATTTTACGTTTTTTTTAATTTTATTTTTTTGACTCATCAGCCGAGTCTGTGAGTCTGGAAGTTTTACGATGGATTTATGGCGCAACACTCAAAATCGGATCCGCGTAAAATGCGTTACACAGAGATGATTGGGCAAGAATTGCGATAATGAAAACTACAATGCAAATGCGTAAAAATGATAATACATTATTCATCAATCTATTTATTTCCGGTTAAAAAGACACGGGTATTTGTTGTTGTTTTTTCGTTTGTTTTTTTCAACATATATTCCGCGCAACAGCTTTACCAAAATCACTACAGGAAATAATTGTCGCATCCTGCATCAGCCGGCCGAAATCATATGTAACAGTCCCAGCCTGAATAGTACGCTCAACGCCCTGAACAATCAAGTCCGCCGCTTCCGTCCAACCCATATACCGGAACATCATTTCACCTGACAGGATTAGGGAACCGGGATTCACCTTGTCCTGTCCCGCGTATTTCGGCGCCGTCCCATGAGTGGCTTCAAATACAGCCGTACCCAACTCGAAATTGATATTCGCGCCCGGCGCAATCCCGATGCCGCCAACGCACGCGGCAAGCGCGTCTGAAAGATAATCCCCATTCAAATTCATCGTAGCAATCACAGAGTACTCCCTGGGACGCGTCAAAATCTGCTGAAAAAACGCATCTGCTAAAACATCATTCACCAACACCTTGCCAGAAGGCGCCTTTCCATCACAATCCTCAGAAACTATGGCTATATCCTTCATCTCGTTTCTGACCAGGTCATACCCCCACTGTTTGAAAGCACCTTCAGTGAATTTCATTATGTTTCCCTTATGAACCAGAGTCACCGTCGGGCGATTGTTTTCCTTTGCGTATAAAATCGCGGCACGAATTAAACGCTGAGAACCTTCACGTGAAATCGGCTTGACCCCAATCCCGCTGGTCTCAGGAAAACGAATTTTTCGAACATCCATCTCATCGCGCAGGAACTGAATCACTTTCTTCACTTCCGGCGTACCGGCAGCCCACTCAATACCCGCATAGATGTCTTCTATATTCTCGCGAAATACTATCATGTCCGTCCATTCAGGATGCTTGACAGGAGAAGGCACGCCTTTGAACCAGCGCACCGGACGAAGACACACATATAAATCCAGAGCCTGACGAAGAGCTACATTCAGAGAAGAAATTCCGCCGCCAACCGGTGTGGTTAAAGGCCCTTTGACCGCAATAAGATACCGGCGAATTGCATCAACGGTTTCTGAAGGAAGCCATACAGATTTACCGTACACAGCGTTGGCCTTGCCACCTGCAAAGATTTCCG
>CAZBGF010000360.1:0-2658 GCA_964491255.1 uncultured Verrucomicrobiota bacterium | reverse complement strand
CCAGCATCCGATCACAGGCCTTTAAAGCGGAATTGAGGTTTTCGGCAATCTCCAGAGCCTCCGCGTCCGTCAACCGGTTTTTCCAGTGCGGGGACAACTTAACGTCTTCGATGGCCAGCCGGGGATTGGAAACCCATGGCGCCTCGGGATATATCAGCTGGTACTGGCCGTCCAGCATCATCAGAAAACGGATCGGCAATGTCCGAATAACGGTTTCGAGTCTGTCGCGATCCGCGGCGCGGCCCATCAGGGGTAAACAGTCGGTGTCGATGCTGTTCTCCAGCTCTGCCAGGAATTGGTCGAACTGCTCGCCGATGCCCTGGGCGATCGCCATCGCTTTTTTCTCCATCTCCCGCTCGACCAGCAAATGCCGGGTCTTAATGGTTCCCAGGCTGAACACGGCTAATAGTAGTGCGGACACCATCACCGCACCCATCAACAGGACTAACGGCGAAACAGGAAATACTTTCTTGCTCATCAGGATATTTTCCGGACAGGTAATGATGACGACTCATACCTCACGAACGGCAACGTATCGTGTCAAACATTTACTTTAATGTCGTAGAAATTTCAAAGATATAGCCAGAATAGAGTTCTGAAAAATGAACAAATCAGCTATTTCGCAGAAGGCCAATAGCCAGCAGGCAAAGGAGGACTGGCATTCCTGCCTGTTTGCCTGACCTGATCGGCTAGGAATGACCGATCTCCTTTAAAGTTGCCGCGCCTGCGGCTTAATTCATTGAAAATCTTCTCATTTCACGGCTTCCCGTAAACATTTTTCTCTGTTCTCCAGTTGAGTCTTATAGGTTTTTAAGTTATTGAGGCTGGCTGATCCTGAAAGGACGGCGGCTTCTGCCACGGCATAAGAAACATCGATCAACAGTCGGCGGTCAAAAGGTGTCGGCACGATATATTCAGGGCCGAAAGTCATATCCTGATTTTGGTATAGAGCCTGGATATTGGCTGGCACGGGTTTTCGGGCTAATGCGGATAGAGCCTGGGCAGCGGCTTTTTTCATATCCATGTTAATAGTCCGCGCACGGGTATCAAGCGCTCCCCTGAACAGGAAAGGAAAACCCAGCACATTATTGATTTGATTGGGATAGTCAGAACGACCAGTTGCCATAACATAAGGTTTAGACCCCATTGTTTGCGCCACGATTTCAGGCTGTATTTCAGGTGTTGGATTCGCCATGGCGAAAATCGCTGGAAACGATGCCATAGATTGAATATACTCAGGTTTAACACAATCGGGAGCGGAAACACCGATGAAAACATGAGCGCCCCGGAGCGCATCGCTTAGTGTCCTGAGATTGGCTTTGACGGCATGCCTGCGTTTCATTTCATTGATATCAGATCGATCCTTGTGAATCACTCCTTTTGAATCACACATTATAATCGAATGTATCCCGGCTTCTTTCAGCATATCAGCAATACGAATGCCGGCGGCGCCAGCGCCGTTGATCACAATATTCAAGTCTGAAAACCGACGGTCTGAGATAATGCCGTAATTGTACACACCTGCCAAAGCAATGACAGCAGTACCCCATTGGTCATCATGAAACACGGGAATGTCCAGCATATCGTCCAGTCGCTGTTCAATTTCAAAACATGCAGGCGCGGCCAGATCTTCCAGATTAATGCCTCCGTACATACAGGCCAGGCGCGCAACAGTATCAACGATCCGTTCGGGATCAGTTTTACCTGACGTTTGACCGTTCACCCGGCAGTAATTCAGCGGAACAGGCCAGGCATCGATATCAGAAAAGGCCTTGAAAAGAACGGCTTTCCCTTCCATAACAGGGATACTTGCAGGAGCGCCCAGATCGCCAAGCCCAAGAATCGCGGAACCATCAGTGACCACAGCTACCAGGTTGTCCTTTGCCGTAACCTGGTGGATAGCATCCGCATCTTCAGCAATGGCTTGAGTCGGGACAGCCACGCCTGGTGTGTAAGCCATGCTCAATGTTTCCGGATCCGAAAGCCGTTTAGTTAAACGGGTTCCAATTTTTCCGTTCTGGTGGTATTTTAGAATTTCTTCTCGACAGGAAATCATAAGTATAGATATTATGGTATTCGATTTATCAATTGCAAGGTGTAAGTGAAGCTGTCTTCCTTCGCTCCTTCGCGATGCATGCAAGATTCAGGGTGTCTGTTAAACTATTAGAAGAAGGAACAAAAAAAATATTTCTCTCGCAGAGGCGCAGAGAACGCAAAGTTGTTGATTTTTTGAGAAATTTTTTGAGCTGGATTATGAACGAAAAAGAACAAATAATGGATACTGAGACAACAGACAAAAAAAAGCTTAGATTCTGGATAGGTGTCATACTGATACTGATCAATTACGTTTTTTTTGCGGCGTCAATTGCGTTTTCTGCGCTGGCGCTCCGGGGAACGAAATTCCCATGGTGGTTCATTGCTGCAGCGACATACGTTTTGAGCTGGATAATTTTTATCGCGGGGATTCTGATAGCCGGTCGTGAAGCTGTTCACTATATTCGCGTCTGGGCTGTCCGGATTTTCAGAGCTGGCTTTGGCAATTCCCGTAAACAATGAAAAAGAAACGGGGATAATTTTTCTTCTCCTCGCGCCCGTTCTCCCGCCTGCGGGATCACTCAAGCCGCCAAGACGCAAAGTTTTTAAGAATTTTGACAGAAT
>CAZBGF010000359.1:0-2659 GCA_964491255.1 uncultured Verrucomicrobiota bacterium | reverse complement strand
CGGCTGCTCATGATTTGGAGATTGACCTGTCCCGCAGTTTCATGGTGGGCGACCGCTGGCGGGATATAGAGGCTGGCAAGGCAGCAGGGTGCTATACATTTTTCATTGATTACGGCTATCTGGAAATGAAACCTGAATCGCCGGACAAGGTTGTGGTTTCGCTTGAAGAAGCCAGCAAGGTGATTCTTTCAATGCAAAATAGAAATGCAGGGGAGTCAGATGGGAAAATTGAGTAAACTTAATGTGAAAATCTTTGCGGACGGGGCCGATCTTGAAGGCATAAAGGAGATGCATGCCTAAGGGTACTACTACTAATCCAACATTGATGCGCAAGGTTGGCTTGGAAGATTATGAAGCATTTTCGGTTATCTTAATTTAAATTCTTAAAGGACAAAACCATGAAAAACATACTTATTACAGGTGGGGCAGGATACGTTGGGAGCGTGTTGACGCCGCATCTCTTAAATGCCGACTACAACGTAATTGTTTATGATATTATGTACTACGAAAATCATTTGCCCGACCATCCCAATTTGGTATTGGTAAAGGGTGACGTAAGGGACACAGCTAAACTTGCAACATATTTCGAGGGAATTGATTGCGTTTTGCATTTGGCATGTATTTCGAATGATCCAAGTTTTGATCTGGACGAAGGCTTCAGCAAGAGTGTCAACTTTGATTGCTTCGAGCCCATGGTCATTGCCGCTAAGAATGCTGGGGTAAAGCGGTTTGTGTATTGCTCGAGCAGTTCCGTCTATGGTGTAAGCGAAGCACCGGATGTGACTGAGGAGCACCCTCTTGTTCCTCTCACTGCCTACAACAAATTCAAAGGTCTTTGCGAGCCGCTGCTGTTCAAACATCAATCCAGTGATTTTACCTGTGTCGCCATCCGGCCTGCCACGGTCTGTGGCTATGGCCCGCGTCTGCGTTTGGATCTTTCAGTCAATATCCTGACCAACCATGCGGTGACCAATAACAAAATAACGGTTTTTGGTGGTTCCCAATTGCGGCCAAATCTCCACATTAAGGATATGGCTGATGTTTACGAACTGATGATTACCGTGCCTTCCGAAAAGATTGCTGGCGAGATTTTTAATTTTGGCTACCAAAATCTGAGCATTATGGAGATTGCAAAAACCATAAGGAAGGTGGTTATGGCAGAGTTTCCGGAGAAAGGGGAAATCGAGATTGTTACCACGCCGACTAATGATCCGAGGTCTTATCACATTAACTCCGACAAGAGTAAAAGAGTATTGGGATTTTCGCCCAAAAGGACTATAGAAGACGCTTGTCGAGACCTTTGTGCGGCTTTCAAGGCGGGCAAAATCCCAAATAGCATGGACGACGTTTCCTATTACAATGTGAAATTTATGAAAGAGCTAGGTGCTAAATAATGAGTTCTCGACCCATAGCCATTGTAACAGGAGGCGCTGGTTTCATCGGTAGTCACATGGTGGATATTCTCCTTGCCCGTGGTTATCGTGTGCGTGTCGTAGATAACCTCGTAGGCGGGCGAGAAACGAATTTAGATAATCATTTTGGCAATTCAGATTTGGCCTTAGAAAAAATGGATATTAGAGAATTGCAGCCTGATTCAACAGTTTTTTCTGATGCCAAATATATTTTTCACTTCGCAGGCATAGGTGACATTGTTCCATCAATTGAGAAACCCATAGAGTATATGTCAGTCAATGTCCAAGGTACTGTAAACGTTATTGAATGTGCGCGGCATGCGCGTGTCAAAAAACTTGTTTATGCTGCCTCCTCTTCCTGTTATGGGTTGGCTGATACACCTACAACGGAAGATCATCTGATTAGCCCTCAATACCCTTATGCACTGAGCAAATATCAGGGAGAACAGGTTGTATTTCATTGGAATAAAATTTACGGTTTACCGGTAAATTCAATCCGAATTTTCAATGCCTACGGTCCAAGAGTGCGGACAACTGGGGCATATGGAGCGGTTTTTGGTGTATTTTTTAAACAGAAGTTGGCGGGAAAACCGTTCACTGTGGTGGGAGATGGGACACAAACGCGAGATTTTCTTTTTGTGACAGATGTCGCAACCGCTTTTTTAGCCGCAGCTGAGACAGAGCATGTAGGTGAAGTTTACAATCTCGGCGCGGGCAATCCACAAAGTGTCAATCGTTTGATTGAGCTGCTTGGCGGCGATGTCGTTTATATCCTAAAGCGGCCAGGTGAACCTGATTGCACATGGGCCAATATATCAAAAATTCAAGAACATCTTGCTTGGTCGCCCGAAGTCAGTTTTGCGGAGGGTGTCTCAAGAATGATGGCCGATATTGACAAATGGCAGGACGCGCCTCTCTGGGATGTTGAAAGTATTGCCAATGCAACAAAGACATGGTTTCAATACATGACCCCGAAGGTGCCATAAATGAAGAAAGATTTTTTTGAGAGATATCGTCCAAAAATCAAAACGGTAGAAGAGTTGCTGGATATTATAGGGCCCTTTCCTCGGGCACAAAAAGTGATTATGTGTCACGGTGTTTTTGATGTTGTTCATCCTGGCCACGTTCGTCATTTGGTATATACCAAGTCTAAAGCCGACATCCTTGTGGCCAGCATAACAACTGACAAGCATATTGATAAAGGAATTTATCGACCTCATGTGCCCGAGCAGCTAAGAGCCCTTAAT
>CAZBGF010000358.1:0-2665 GCA_964491255.1 uncultured Verrucomicrobiota bacterium | reverse complement strand
TCAGTTTCTTTCGCGCCTTTCCCTGGCCGCAGGGCGGTCCCACGGGCAGGCGTAGTTAATACTTCTTCTGTATCGACTACTCCATCGGCACCAGCTTTAATGCATTCCCTGCATAAATCTTGTTCAAGACCTGCTCAGGCAGATCGAGTCCGTCAAGAAATTCTCTGTGACCATTGTCAAAATAATCGCGGGCGAAAAGAATCCGGTCCTGGAACTCCAGCAGGAAATTTTTTCCGAACTCAGGATCACGCCGCAACGCGTTACAACCCGACCCCGCTGAAAAGTCACAGTAAAGATTCGGATACTGGCGCAGCATATCTATAAGCTTGCCGCCGGGAACCACTTTGCCCTTTGGATACGAATGTTTGTCATATAGGCCATCCGCGGAGATATGAGCCCAGAATCCCGGGGCATGCCCTAAAAAAATGGTTTCCGGACACATCTTTACCGCGCGCTCAAACGCTTCAATACCACCGCCATACCACCAGCTTGGTCGCGGATACTTCAATCCTGTATCATGTTCATAATCCAGATGCACGGTAACCGGCACTTTCTTCTCCCCGCAAAATCGGAACATACGCAAAGCATCCGGATTATCATACATCATACGGAGTTTAAGCTCTCCATACACTTTCACTTCATATATTTCTATCGCCATCCGGAGTCGATCAATAGCTTCCGGGCGCCGGGGATCAGGAGCGTAGCCGAGCACGAATTTACCCGGCGCGCGTTCCGCATACGAAATGCATCGGGAAAACGGAATAGGACCATCTGGACCAATACCCGCAGTGCAATAGTTGTAATTCGGGTTATACTCATTTACAGGACACTCCCAGGAAAGCAGCCATGTCATATCAATATTATACTTGTCCATATTAGCCAGAAATTTATCCAGGGTATGGCCATGCCAGTCAGGATGGTTGTGTGCATCAATAATCATAATGTTTTCTCCCGTTTTTTATTATCTTTTTCTGCTAATTGAATGGGTTCATCCCATTTAGACTCATCTGGATAGTCGGGCATATCCACGCCCGTAACCAGCTCGTCAATCGCGACCACGCGTTTTTCCTTCATGGAAATATTGGCGGCAACACCTGTGAGAATGGAATAGGCGCCACTGCGATAATCGGCACGTCGCATCATTGGATCGTCCGGCAATTGAGCGGAAAACAAGTCATCCAACAGGATACTATCACCTCCGCCATGGCCGCCGGTGCCGGTTCGAACTGGCACGTTATAAACCTCCTTGAAATGAGGCATAACATTGATAAACGTCCCTTTTGAAAGAAGGGCGCCCTGAACTGTTCCATCACCACTGACATAGGACGACTCTCTGCACATATGCTCCAGACGCCCCTTGGTTCCATTAAACACAAGGTGATAACCCTCCCATGGCGAAAATGCATTAAGCGAGTAAGACATCAGAACACCGCTATTGTACTCAACACAAAGGTTCATTGAGTCCTCAATATCAATCTTATCACTGAATACGCAGCGGTCACGGTAGTAACCGTCATACTGTTCATTATCAAGATAGAGTTCCTTCATTCTGGGATTACTCCTGATATCGAGAAAGAACGGACAACGGCCGGATTCAGGACAGTCGAAACATCGTTCAGCTCGACGGGTTAAACCATAACGCTCTGCCTGTTCAGGCCTGTAAAACCGACGTGCGCCAAATGCTGACACTTTAGCAGGCACACTATTTATAAACCAGTTAACGAGATCGAAATGATGTGTGGCCTTGTGCACCATCAGGCCGCCGCTGTTGGACTTATTCCGGTGCCAACGTCTGAAGTAATCAGCTCCATGACGGGTATTCAACAGCCACTTGAATTCAATCGAAAGAACACGGCCGATCACACCATCCTGAATCAGCTCCTTCACCTGTGTTCGGACTGGCGAGTAACGATAGTTAAACGTCACGCGAACGCTCTTGCCAGTCTTCTTTACAGCATCCACAATGCGCTGACACTTTTCAGCCGTTGTGGTCATCGGCTTCTCCGTGATCACATCACATCCCGCCAGCAGACCCCTCACGATATATTCGTCATGTGTACAGTCTTTCGATGTAACGACCACGAGATTGGCCCGCCTGTTTTGGATCATCTTTTCGAAATCTTCCGGAACACAGCCAGGCACATCCAAACCTTTTTCCTTGAGTTTGCTTTGTGCCAGGCGGAGTCGCCCCTCATTGATATCACATAACCCGACCAGTTCCACCGTGTCAGGATATTTAAAGGCCGCGGCATCACTATACATGCCTGAACGCCCACCCAGGCCAACCTGCATTACTCTTTTCTTTGGCATGATTCATTCTCCTGTTATTGATTACTGCTATCTTGACTTAATAATTTTCACCACGCAAGTTCGGGGCAGATCAATTAGCATTTTCTTATAGTGCCTTTGTGGCTATTTTATAAATTTGACCGCAGAAGCGGCAACTTTTCATAGGTAGGGCGGGACAGCCTGTCCCACCATTGTCTTCGGCCTCACAGGCTGTGCGGCCCTACCTTTTTGCCACGTCACCCCGATTTTCATCGGGATAAGTCCCCTCGGCTTTGCGCAGGGCCGACGCGAAAATTCCTATACATTGAATTAGAGCTTATACGAAAAGGTATTTAATAGCCACAAAAAGGCACAAAAAGCGCAAAAAAGATTGTAT
>CAZBGF010000357.1:0-2667 GCA_964491255.1 uncultured Verrucomicrobiota bacterium | reverse complement strand
TGGAAACGCGCATCCTTACGCCAGGCATCGGATGACAGGCCCGATTTCATGCTCAGATGCGATAATGTTTGTTCCTTTGTCCAGCCCTGTTCGGTTGCCACCTCTGGCAGAAAAACGGCTCGATACATGCCTTTTTCCAGAATAATACCCTGCTGTCCGATCTTGAAATCTTCAATTGATGGGATTGATCTAATTGGGCTGAGCACTGATACGTCAACATCAATCTGTACCAGTTCAGATGGCTGAACCTGCCTGAAACGTGAGTCGTGCATTGCAGCATTGACTGCATTATGATGAACAGACATATACAATGGTTCAACTGGCGCGAGTGAGCCAATACAGCCCCTGAGCCCGCCACTGATTTTTAAGGTCACAAATGTTGCCATATCGATCCGGAGTTTCGGAGTGATGGTATAGGAATTCATTGGGAATGGTTTTGTCTCGTTATTAACGCACCAATTCAGCGTGTCTTTTGCAATAGCAAACAGTGTTGCTTTTTCTTCTTCTGACAAACCAGGTGTCCATGTTCCGATTTTTTGTTCTTTCATTGTTCCCTCCATAGTAATAATTGTTTTCCGAATAGAGCTCTTATGTACTTGGCTAACTGGTTCTGACTGAGCCGACGCATTGGATGACAAACCGTTGCTTCTGTTACAGCCAGCTAATAAACCAATACAGCAAATAGCAGCACTACTCAGTATGTATTTATTCATGGTAATTACTCAGGCACAAAGTGACAAAGGCACATAGGCACAAAGTCGTAAAAATACGATCCGAATGCAGAACATAACAGATGTTTACTCAGGTATTCAGAATTCAGAATGCTGTGCAGTTCCCTGCCCTGCGGGGTCTGCCTATGCTATGGCATGAACCTATTCAGCACCCCGATACACCCAGACTCCGTTACCTCAATACTTCCGTCCTTTGTGCCTTTGGTACTCTGTGCCTTTGTGCCTGAGTTACTATTAAAGAGTCCATTATGTCCGTCTGATACGAATGTAAATTTCCTGGCCTGTGCGCGGCTCACGAACAAGAACGCAGAAACCGACCAACGCGCATAAACTCAGCATCATGCCAACCAGAAAAACGGCAAGATATCCGGCCTTATCATGTAGATCAACAAACCGGCCAGCCAGAGGCGCTACAATAAGGCGAAATGGAACTACGATAATACTGCTCACCGCGAAAATCGCTGCCGGCTTTACCTGAGGCACAAGTTCGATGCCAAGATTGATCAGCGCCAGCGAATTAAGCAATATTGTGCCGGCGTACAGAGCATAAGCTATTAGCACAGCATGCCTGCTGTCTCCAGCTATAAGCGGGATGAGGTACGCTCCTGCCAGCATCGTGGCACTGATAATGGCGAGGAGCCGGAATCCATACCGGTCCGCCAGAGGCAAAACAAATACGCCTACAACAATCGCGCCAAGAAAAAAGGCAAAGGAAAAAAAAGCAACCTGACTCGATGGCATGGTCAGAACGTCTTTCGCATATCCGATAAGCAGAGGCGCCAGCGTCTGACCTACAACGAGAAATCCGTAAAAGACCAGGAATACCCGGAAGTTGAGGGTGTTGATAAGGTCTTTAAGTGTGGCCAGAATTGGGACAGGCCGGACTTTTTGGGAATGCATGGTTCCTGCATGATCACGTATAAACAAAATGAAGATACAGGAGACAAGCATGATACTTGAGCCAAAGATGAAGCTGGTATGAAAGTTTACCGGTTCGGGCCATTGTTTCATCAGCCATGAAGCAAGCCATGCACCAAAAATACCGAAAACACCAAAAGCGATATTGCGTGCGGCCCCGAGGCGTCCTCTTTTTTTCAGCGGGGTATTTTGCAGCAGCATTTCAATATATGCCGGCGACCCTAAATGCATGGCAACAGACAACCCCGCGCACATAACAATAAAAAGAGGAATCCAGACTCCGTCAGAAAGCCGGCCCCAGCCTATAGAAGCCACGATCCCGTAGCCAAGCCATAAAGCGGGATACAAGCTCCAGATTAAATAAATCCGGACCTTTCTGCGCGGGCCATGACTGATACGCAGGCTCAGAAGCTGCAAGCCAGTGGCAACGGAAAATCCCACAACAACGGTCTGTACCAGCATCTTCGATGCTCCCATTGCCAGAAGATATGCTGGAACAACAACATAAAGTAGACAGCAGGCCGCCCCAAGCCCCCATAAAGCATCCCATGCTACTGCAGCTGCTCTATTTTTTGAAAATGAATCATTAATGGATTTATGTAATTCTGATTTCTGCACTTTTCCTGTCCTCATACCATGTTCGGGTTGTTACTATTCAGCACCAAAGGCACTAAGGCACAGAGGTACAAAGTTTATTTATCTCTTACCTTCTTTATCAAAGCGCTAAACATTCGTTCTATTTCTCTGCTCGATTCGTACACTTCTTCGAAACTATCAGATGACAAGTATTCAAGATTTCGAGAGATTTCCAGTTAGTTTTGTATTTCGTGTACTCAGGCACATAGTGACAAAGGCCACGCTAATGCGTGGTAAACACAAAGCTTGCCCCGCAAGGCGGGGTGAAGAAATCTCAAGAAAAATGACCTTTTCATCAGCATGAAGCGTCTCAAAAACGATGGCATAGTTTGCATGAAGAAGTTAAAAGTTTAAAGTTATAAGTTGAAAGTTGTAAATGCTT
>CAZBGF010000356.1:0-2701 GCA_964491255.1 uncultured Verrucomicrobiota bacterium | reverse complement strand
CCTGATCGCCGATCAAGATCGGCTCCTACACAGAATCATGGTGTAGGAGCGCATCTCGTATGCGCGATTGAATATCGCTATTTATTACGATACACTTCATCAGAGTTCTTTGAAAGAACATTTTTCAACACTGGCGGTAATTCGTCCATAGATGAAATTTTAATTTCAGCGTTTGAGTGCACCGCTGTCGGGCTGACTATGATGGTATGACATCCAGCAAGACGTCCCGCTTCAACATCCGTCTCATGATCGCCAACCATCCATGACACAGGAAGGTCAATGCCATGTTTCCTGGCCATAGCCAATAACATTCCAGGTTGCGGTTTTCGGCACGAGCATTCACCCGGATTATGAGGGCAATAAACTATATCCAGCAATTGCAGGCGATATTCCCGGTTCAAAATGTTCTGTAGTTTTCGATGCATCTTATCGATCTGCTCGATTGATAGCAAGCCTTTTGCGATCCCGCGCTGGTTCGAGGTAATCACGGCGTAATATCCGTTCTGAAGGACGACACGCAGGGAATCCACAAATCCGGGAATGATATGAAAATCCTCCCATCGCGTGATATATGGCTCGGGATCCGGGACTTTATTAACGATGCCGTCCCGGTCAAAAAAAACGCATTTGCAACCATTTATATTTTGTATGCGTTCAGAGGGTTCAGAGTTCACCGTTCAATGTTACCTTTCTTTCATTGATCTTACTCGTAAGCTATCAAGTACTTGATGAAACCTCGAATTGTTGTACGGGCGCATCCAGCATGATCGTGCACATCCTGGTAATCGTTCACGGTTACTATATTTTTTCATTATTCCTTTCTTTGCCACTTTGCGCCTCTGTGCCTTTGTCCCTTTGTGCCTGAGTAGACATCATTCGACCTCTTTTTCTCACAGCCTTTCCAGCATATCCAGACTGACTTCCACTGGAACACCCTGTCCGATAATATCAACATTCAGGACAACACGTGTTTTCCCTTTGAATGTAGTGACAATGCCTTCGACACCCTGGAACGGTCCTGTAGTGATACGAATGCGGCATCCACATTCCACAGCGGAGCAGGCGCCAAGGTTTGGATTGACTTCCAGCGCTTTTTGAATCTGGCTCAGCTCATCAAGGAGCAAGGCCTGATTATTCACTTCTAAAATACGCACTATCAGTTGACTTTTCAATACGAGAATCCGCTGTTCCGGACTGAAATTCACAAACACGTATCCTGGAAATAAAGGTTTTTGGATTTCCACCTTTTGTCGTTGGTAAATTTTATGCTCTGTTTTCAGTGGAAGATAATGAGAAAACATTGAGGATGCGCAATATGCGGCCATTTTTTTTTCACAGCGTGGACGGACATGAAGCACATGCCAGAGCGACATGTCGTGCTGATGAATATGATTATCAACATTCATGAATTATTCACACCAGATGTTTTAGCCACGCCTGCACCCAGTCTTTTAAGTATGACTTTCAGCAGGCGGTCCGCAGTGCCAGGTTCGAAGTGAGTTCCGTGATCGGATGCTTCATAGCCTCCGCGTTCGTAGTCGTGGGCAGGGGGAAGATAGCCCTGGTAGCCGCCCGCGCAGGAAACCATTACACTATCGGGGAATTTGGCCTTCATCTTGAGACTGGTTTCCGACAATACCTCAAACGGGAGAGCGACCAGAACAGTGCGGCCAATCTTAAGAAACTGTACATTAACAGTATAGGTGTTTTCCGGGTAGAACCGTGACCGTGAAAGAGCGATTATCTTTTGTTCAAGTGTGTTGAATGCACCGCGGTATTCGTTGCCGTCAGGATCAATGCCGGAATCATTATGTATCGAAATAAACTTTGATCTTGCCTGTTCGTATTCCTTTTCCACAACTCGAGCATCTGTCTCGATGATCGTTTTAACAGGCACTTTTTCAAGGCCGACAGCAATTTCCGGGCATTCATCAACGCAAAAACGGCGCTCGGCCAGAATAATGCTGTTTCCCAGAATATTGCCTATTCTCTTGCGACAGTCCCCGAAGCGGTTGATGGGTACCGAGTCACCAGCTGATCCGAGTGTGAAAAAAACGGGGCATTTATAGTGTTCCATCACTGTTTGACGCAGGTAGAAAGGGTAATCCGGGGAAATCATATAGTGCGCGACCTGTTTGGGATCGCTGCCGGTTACCGGGTGGCATCCGAAATTGGCCAGCACGGCCTTGACTCCAGTGTCATCGGTCATACGCATGACACTCAGCTCCGTGTCCGTGGGGCTGAACGAATAGTTCTCGGGGTCCTCCGGGTACAGGACATTGGTTGTTACAGTTTTGTCTTTTTTGACAGTTCTGCGATTGAAAGAAACCTGCGGAGCATGCACACGCACGGTTTCGAGTCGTCCGGGACTCATGTTGCGTATACTCTCCTGCGCGGCTTCAATGAGTTTAGTTTTAAAGTCAGTTACGAACTGCGGGTCCGGATCTTTGAAGCCAATTACAGAAGAAATGTCGGTGATATTTTGATCTATACTGTTGGCCAGGGGATGCGGCATACTGCTTGTTTTAAGTCTGACAGCCGATGGTCCGATCACCTGCGTATGCAGAAAGGATGCGAAATGAGTATGTGAACAGCAAATTAAGAGGTTTGGATAAGCAATACCGGTTTTCTGCTGGAGCAGGGCGTATAATTCCTCGCATACATATGACGGGATACCGCCTAAATCACATGTAACAATCAG
>CAZBGF010000355.1:0-2704 GCA_964491255.1 uncultured Verrucomicrobiota bacterium | reverse complement strand
ATAATTCCTCGCATACATATGACGGGATACCGCCTAAATCACATGTAACAATCAGAATCGTCTTATCTTTATTCCCGATTGCCAGACAGCCGATAGTGATAGGCTCAGATACCCCGGTTGACTTGTGGTTTCTATCGCCATAACCCTGAAGCCAGAGCGGGTATGCTTGCGTGATGTCGCGAGTTGCAGTTCCAATACGTAACATGGTCATTAAATTTCCTTCCTATAGTTTAAGTTTAATTCAGACTTTAGCTCCTTAAACTTCGATTCCTTGACTAAATTTATCAAGCCGAAGACATAATGAGGCAAACAAAGAGGAGCAGAATTTCTGACAGAATTAACAAAATGAGTAGAAAAACATGGGAGAAAAGCAAAGAAAATTCTGTTTATTCTGTTCATTCTGTCAAAATTTCAAGTATGCTTGGTTAGACTTTAGACGTCAGACTTTTCTATGTATGCAATTAACCCTTAGAGTGTTTTCAACCCATTCTTTCCCATCGAGTCTAATATCTGACATCTATGGTCTACTGTCTGAATCAGAGTTATAGTTTACCACGATTTTTTCTCAGAGTACATATAACAGAATATTGTATTAAATACATATTGACAAATAAACAACATTCATAACAATACAAGTAATTCAGGTTGTTTAGACTGTAGGCTGTTAGAAAATCAAGGCTAACAGTCTAAATGCCTACAGCTCCGAAGTGTCGGAGTCCGATTATTCGGACCTATCTACTTAAGTTGCAAATAGTTTAATGTTACTGAGTTGATTGTAAACCACAATTTGAGGTTAATAAATCGGATGTCATTTGAAGATGGATGGGCAGCAATAAATCTGCAGATGCCTAAGCGTGTGCCGCGTACGGAATATTCTGTTCTGGAGCACTTTGGTATTATCAAGGCTGTTACCGGTCTTGACGTCAATGAAAATAGTCCTGATGATTTGAAAAACAGGGCAACGCAGGAGTTTGCCGGGCCTGATGGTTGGAACTTCGATTTCTTCTGGCGCACACTCATAAGTCGCAATGAGTTCGGAAACCTTGGAACAAGCATGGGGCATGCTGTGTATGCGGCTGAAGGAGTTGACTACGACGCTAACATTCAATGTCCTTTTAAGGAGCCCGAAGAAGTTTTACGTTTTGATCCCTGGGATTCTCTTGGGCCAAGAGATCATGCTGAACTGGTAAGACGCTTCGAGGATTCATACAGGCAAGCCGTCAATCGGTTCCCTCACGGTGTAAATATGACAGGAATCTATATCACGCTGATTTCTGGATTCATTGACCTTTTCGGCTGGGACATGCTGCTCACGGCCGCCGGGATAGATCCCGAAGCATTCGGCAAGCTTGCTGATCGGTATGCTTCGTGGATGCAGCAGTACTTCGATGCCCTTGGGGACGCTGACGTTCCCGTGGTTATGGTGCATGACGATATAGTGTGGAGCGAGGGAGCTGTTTTCCATCCGGCCTGGTATCGCAAATATGTTTTCCCGAATTACAAAAAGTACATGGAACCGCTTAAGGAAAGCGGGAAGAAAATCATATTTACATCAGATGGGAACTACACTGAATTCATTGATGACATAGCAAAAACCGGTGTGCACGGTTTTGTTTGCGAACCGTTGACTGATATGAAATACATCGCGGAGAAATACGGCAAGACTCATGTATTTGTCGGAAATGCTGACACCCGAATCCTTCTTTCAGGCACAAAGGAAGAGATCAGGCAGGAAGTACAGCGGTGCATGACAATAGGAAAGGACTGTCCGGGCTTTTTCATGGCAGTGGGCAATCATATCCCATCAAACACACCGGTTGATAACGCACTTTACTACAACGAGGTGTATGAACAGATGATGACGCGATGACAGCACTTTACTTTTTCTCTGGATTGTGTGATTGACTTGAACTGCGCCTTTGGATATATTAACGCTTCTTTGTAACCGTGAACCGTTACAATAGCAACAGAGTTCTGCGAAATGAACAAATTATAGCCATCGCATTATATGCGACGGCTTAAATGCGCTTGAAATGCCCCGTACGTACGGGGTGGCTATAGCCAATTCAGATATTTTACAGAAGTCTAACAATAAAAACATACAGGAGGAAAAACAACATGGCAACAAAAGTAGGTATTAATGGATTCGGACGGATTGGGCGACTGGTTTTTCGGGCGGCCCATGAAATGAACGCGCTGGATGATCTTGACGTGGTTGCGGTCAATGATTTAACCGACACGAAAACTCTGGCGCATCTGCTGAAATATGATTCGACATTTGGTCGTTTTCCGGGAAAGGTCGAACATGATGATGAGAATATCATTGTCGATGGAAAATCCTTGCGCGTTCTGTCCGTTAAAGAAGGCCCGGGCAAGTTGCCTTGGAAGGATATGGGGGTTGATATTGTTCTTGAGAGCACCGGCCTGTTCCGTGATAATACGGAGAAAGCAAAAGAAGCAAACCGGCCAGGACTCCATATCAGCGCATCCGGAGCCAAGAAAGTTCTGATCAGCGCGCCAGCTAAAGGACATGACGTTACGTTGGTTCTGGGCGTTAATGGCGAGAAGTATGATCCAGCCAATCATAATATCATTTCCAATGCATCCTGCACCACGAATTGCCTGGCGCCATTGGTTAAGGTGCTTCACGATGAATTTGGCATTGAGCACGGATTGATGACAACGATTCATTCCTATACCAATG
>CAZBGF010000354.1:0-2713 GCA_964491255.1 uncultured Verrucomicrobiota bacterium | reverse complement strand
CTTATTCAGAAGATCAGAAAATTAACATCAACAGTGTATCGGCGGAAACCCTGGTTGCATTCCTTGATATTGATTCACACATTGCCGAAGACATTATTGACAACCGTCTTGGCCCGGACGGTATAGAAGGCACCGAAGATGATGATCCCTTTAAAGATCTGAATGATCTTTTGTTGCGGGTGCCGGTGTTGGATGACTCAATTGCCGATTATATCACCTATAACGCTATGGGCCGGTACTATATCCAGTCGACTGGAAAGGTAGGGGATATGGAACGAACGGTTTCCTGCGTGGTATCACTGGCGGATAACACTCTGATCATTTTAAACTGGTTTGAGGGTGAGCGACCCAATAGCCGTTGACAGCCGTCTGCTGGAGTTTATAACTTTCAATTCCAGATTGCGTGAATGTATCAATTTAGTGTAATGTACCATAAAGTATACAAACGTTTATCAATAATGTTTTATTAGACCCAATCCGAAAAGTCTTTGAGATATGAGAATGCTCTGACGGCTCATTTGAGTTCATTTTGTCCATTTTGTTAATTCTGTCAGAAAATCTTAGTTTTTTCAGGATTTTGTCTTTCAGGGGTTTTTCGAGTAAGCTCTTATTAGAGGTGAATTTTTCATGGCAAAACGTTTCATAACCGGATTGAGGATGTGGAATAAGACGCTGGAATGGACCACATTGCGCGAGGATAAAGATGGCGTTGAAGTCCTGCGGTCTAATCAAGTGGTTCTTGAAGCCGATGATGCCGTGCTCGCTGACCCGAAAAGCCTGTCATCTGTAATTCGTAGGCAATGTCCTGAATTGACCGGTCCTGTTACATTCGGAATCGCTTCTGATAAACTGCTCATGCGTGTGGTGGAACTCCCAATGGTTGATATTGATGAAATCAACAGCATGATCCAACTGCAGGTGGATAAATTATCACCATTTCCATCCGACAGGATTGCCTTTTCCTATGAAGTGTTAAGTAAAAGTGAAAGCGCCTGCCGGGTTCTGATTGTGGCTCTTCAACGGGATTTGATTGAATTCACAAATACTGTTTTTCAAAATATTGGGGTTGATATCCAGCGGATAGACGTTGAAGCTATGGGGTGGTGGCAATTGTTCTCTGATAAGAAGCTTATCACGGACAGTGGGCGACAGATTATCCTTGTGCTTGAAGCGTCTGGCGGCGTCATCACAGCTGTTCAGGATGGTATCCCTGTATCATTTAAGTCAGTCAGCTCAGCAGAAGGTTTATCAGAAGATGAGTATGCCTCTGAAATTGTTGAGGCGACAGGCGCGCTGATTCTATCGTTGGATCTTGAACAAGGCGCCAGTGTGGCTTCCAGTATAGATCTCTGGTGTCGGGACATCAATCAAGAGGGGATTGCCACCCGCTTGATTGATGAGTTTACCCGAGAGGTTCATGTGCAATTACTGGACTCTCTGCCTCCACTCTGTGAAGGACTGGCCAGACGAATGCTGAATCCAGTATTTTCAACCAGAATATCTTCATCACACGTTCGTGAAACTGATGCTGTTATTGATCTGATACCAGTTGCCTGGCGAATGAAGGATGCGTCGTTGCGTATTAAACGACGGATGATTATGGCTATGGCCATGGCGCTCGGAATCTGTATTATTGGAATAACGGCGCTGATAAGCGGTTATAATCTGGAACGACGCCGGTTAAATAAGCTGGAAACCCGCATTGACCTTCTGGAAAAACCTGCTGGTGAAGTTCGCGCATTGCAAGAGCGGGTTAAGTCTTTCGAGAAATACCTTGACCGGAAACGATCAGCATTGGAATGCTTGCGCGAAATCAGCCAATTGCTTCCGGAAGACGTTGATTTAATATCTTTTCAGTTCAAGAAGGGAAACAATGTGCTGATACGAGGCGAGTCTCTTTCCGTCAATCCGATTTATGATTTCAAACAAGCGCTGGATCAATCCACGCTGTTCAAAGCAATTGAAATGGGAAGCATACAGCCAAGCAAGCGGAAGAAAAAAACAGTCCAGACGTTTCAGCTGATTGCCCGGATGCCGGAGATTAATTCATGAAACTGACATCCAGAGAAGTAATGTTGAGCGTGATTACAGGTATTGTAGTTTTAATTGGGTTTTCATATTGGTTCGGGAAGCCGAAAATCGCGGCATGGAAAGAACTGACAGTAAACCAGCAAACTCTTAAACGTCGGCTCGAAATCTCAGAACGATTGCTCGGCCAGCGTGGTCAATGGGATGAGCGGATTGACGCATTGCGAATAAAGCTTTCGAAATATCCTCTTAACAAAGATGTGACCGCTGATTATCTTAAAATTCTTGAGCGCGTGGCCAAAGACAACAAACTTTCTCTAATTAGACGGAAACCACAAAAGGAAAAACATCATGGTGATCTTTATGAACTGGCCATTGATTGTACATGGGAGGGAAATTTAGAGGCTCTGGTGCGGTTTCTCTATGCGCTTGAACAGGAAAATGTTGCGATGGATATGGAGGAATTGACCGTAACGCTGGTTCCTGGTGGAAAAGGCAGGCTCAAAGGGAATTTTACGTTAATGTGTTTATATACGCGAAGTTCTGATAAAACCCCAGAGGGCAGAGAGACGAAAATTGGAATGGAAAAGAAAAAACCACGGCAAAAGAAAACTGCGAAGGACATAAAGTGAAGTTTGAGTAACGGTAAAATCGTATCATTGTTTGTAACTACTCAGGCACAGAG
>CAZBGF010000353.1:0-2728 GCA_964491255.1 uncultured Verrucomicrobiota bacterium | reverse complement strand
AAGGAGGTCGGGCATTCCTGCCCGATCACGGCAGGCAAACAGGCAGGAATGCCTGCCCTCCTTTGCCTGCGGACAAACTTTGCGTTTACCCCGACTTTTGCGGAATCTCTTTACAAAAGGTTTATTCACCTATTTCAGCAGTTTATCATATGCCCTGGCGCCTGTCTATTCTATGACTACAAAATTTTTGTTGTATTCATTTTAATCTACTGCTACATAAAGAGCAATCTATGTGTGTCCGGCATCCTAGAGTTCTGCGAAATTAACGAATTTCGAAGAAAAGAATACAGGAGATAGAATGCAGCCTGCCCGCCTGCCCGAGACGACTCGTGTCGGCCAGGGACTTCTGCTCCTGCAAAAACAATTTCGTAGAAGTCTAACCAGTATACATAAATGGAGGATAAAATGAAAGCATTGGTTAAATACGCCGCAGGTGATGGTTATATGGAATTGAGGAATGTGCCAGAGCCGTTTCCCGGTCCGAATGAAGTGAAAATAGAGGTCAAGGCGACTTCTATTTGCGGGTCTGATCTGCATATTCTGCATGGTGACATAGGGATACCAATGCGGTTTCCGGTCATTCCCGGACATGAATTTGCAGGGGTTGTAACAGAGCTGGGAAAAGACGTGAAGCATATCCAATGTGGAAATCGCGTAACAGGGGAAAACACAAGAACGGCATGCGGCCATTGCCTGCAGTGTGTGACTGGAAGTTACAATCTGTGTCAAAACAGGCTGGCGACCGGTTATGCCTTTAACGGCGCTTTTACACGGTATGTAATTATCCCTGAAATCCGCATTCATCATCTTCCGGCTGAGGTTAATTTTCAATCTGGCGCGCTGACCGATCCTTCGGCTTGTGCTTATCACGCGGTACAGGAGCTTACCGGAATACAGGCCGATGACAACGTCCTGATTACCGGCCCTGGCCCCATGGGTCTTTTCTGTTTACAATATGTTAAATCGAATGGCGGCCGGGTTATTTTAGCAGGCACGGAAAAAGACACCATGCGACTGGAACTTGGGCAAAAACTTGGCGCTGACTACACGCTTTCAGGGGAAGGTGTTGAGGAACAGGTCATGGAAATAACCGGCGGACAGGGTGTAGACGTGGTTCTGGAATGTTCCGGTGCGGAGGCAGCTGCGCAACAAGGTATCAGGATGGTCAGGAGAGAGGGGAAATACACGCAGGTAGGAATCTTCGGCAAACTGATAAAGCTTGATCTGGATCAAGTGCTGTATAAAGAAATTCGCGTTTCAGGCTCGTTCAGCCAGAAGTATATTGGATGGGAGAAAGCTTTAGCATTATGCGCTCAGGGCAAGATCAAAGTAGCGCCGCTGATTACCCATACGTTTCCGCTCTCATCATGGCAGGAAGCCTACCGTTTGTTTGAAAAAGGGGAAGCCATTAAAGTTATTTTTGATATGGAGTGAAGAGGTATCGGAGTATGGGAGTGTCGGAGTATGGGAGTAACTCCGGAGTGCTTTTGGCGCTGAATAGATTCATGCCATAGGCAGCCCCCGCAAGGCGGGGAACTGCACAGCATTCTGAATTCTGGCTTCTGAGTAGTTACCATCAGAGCAGGACTGCCAGGAGTCCAACGACAACGAGATAAACGCTGAATATTTTCAGGGAATGCGCACGGAAGTAAATCAGGCAGAGATGAATCGCTCCAAGGCTGACCAGAAAACTGACAATGAATCCGGTAATGATCAGAGTTGGCTCAAGTTCGACACGTGACATTACGATGATATCTTTAATCTGGAAAATAATGGCACCGGTAATCGCTGGAATAGCCATAAAAAAAGCAAAACGAACAGCTGACTCTCGAGTATGACCGCACAAAATACCTGCGCCCGCAGTCCATCCTGAGCGCGACGCTCCGGGCAGCAGCGCTACGATCTGCATACAACCGATAAACAAAGCGTGAAGAAAACCGATAGGCTTACTTTTAGCCTGTTCGACGCTGTGCTGTTGCACCTTGCTCAAGGCTAACCCTGAGCAGGCGTCGCAGCCCGAAGGGCGAATATTGCGCGTCATTCGTGTAATGTTCGGGTTAGAGGAAAATCGTAGTTCGGACAACCAGAGCCAGAGAGCTGTCATGATCATACAGAGTCCTGCGGACGTACTGGTTCGGACAATATTTTCACTTTCAAGAATCGGTTTAAAAATCGGGCCGGCAATAACCACAGGCATGGTAGCCACGACCAAAAGCCAAGGAAGCCGGCGGTACCACGAGAACTCCGGATTGGTACGAACAAAATAACTCTTGATTATGTTTTTCCATTCCCGCCAGAAGTAGATTAACAAAGCTGACAAACTGCCCGCATGCAGAATCGTATCAAACACCAATCCACCTTTGTCTGACCAGCCAAAAATCTTCCGCATAAGAACCAGATGGCCGGAACTGCTCACAGGAATGAATTCAGTAGCGCCCTGGATAACGGCGAGATAGAAAGCCTGCCAAAAAGTCAATTGGGATTCCATAAGAGTTCCCGGGAAAGGAATTTTGTATCTATTAAGCCGAGTGAAGAGAATTAAAACACAGATAAACACAGACACACTCGGATATCACACAAGCATAACTGCTTGTGTGTGGTTGTATACTTTGGTGTCCGGTCACGCGAAGCGTACAATCTATGTTCATCCGTGGTTCCAAAAATTATCTGATATAGACCCTGTTCGAAAAGCCTTTTAACCGCGGATTGCGCGGATTTTCGCGGATAA
>CAZBGF010000352.1:0-2734 GCA_964491255.1 uncultured Verrucomicrobiota bacterium | reverse complement strand
CATCAAACACTACGATATACTTTGGAGGTTCTGTCGGCGTTGTCCGCGCATAGCGCTTGATGGAAAAACCTTCCTTGGGTTTGCCGTCAACAAAATCCAGAAAATCGTTGATCATCCCCGCCTTTGCGCCACGCCACGAGCGTCGGAACAGATCCACCTTCATCCGGCGGCACATGTCATCGATTGCCTGGTAATACTCTTCCATCTCCGACGGATCGGCGTCCTTTGCGTCATATCGTGTATCATCAAGGAAATATATCTGCTTGTTCGGATAAGTCAGGTTATAGAATGCCACAAGCGTTTCTTCCACGACAGAAACCGGTTCCTTGAAAGACGAGACAATAACGGCAACAGGTGGAAAAGAGCTCAGGGTAGGGGCATCCGCCTCACCGACCGACCACCCGCCACGCGAAAAGGAAACACGCACTATCTCAAGAAAATAACCAACTCCATGCAAGATCAAAAATCCTTCAGCCAGAATCAGCAACATTGCTATCAGCTTCTCATATAAAGCGTAGTCGGCACTCAGAAAAAGCACTGTCCTGACGAACAGGTAAGAAACCGCCAGAAGAATGACGCTGACCGGCACCAGTATGAACAATCCCCTGACGAATACGTTAGCCCGTTTCCGGGCCGGCTTCTCAACACCTTGCTGTTTATCTGCATCTGTTGACATGGTTAGAAATACCGCCTTGCCGTCGCCCATACACCTTCTGCATTCCATTTTCCGGAACGTATCAGGGCGGCTTCCATAGCCAGAACCCATCGGTTCCTGAATTCCCAACGAAACTCACCCTTGAATTCAAAGGTTTGATTATTCTCCGTATCATCCTTCAGGGTCACCATCAGATCATAGAATCTCTGATCTACACCCCTGGTGAAAACGCGGGAAATATCGTGGCGCCATTCCAGCATGGCACCCCATGACTGGTAGTCATCCGGTGTCCAATAGGGATGAACTATATCAACAAGCATGTTTTTCTCCCCGTACACGTAGGTTGTCATCTCATCCGTATCCCGCACCTCGCCTAACAGGGCACCCTTTATCATGCGCGGATGATCCGTGAAACTGTAAGCCAGGTTCAGGTAAGCCTGTTTACCTGAATTATCGTCCGAATAATCCTGTATCCGACCAATGGCGTTCAATTCCAGTTTCCGTGTTATAAATGAATGACCATTGAGAATCCATGAATCAGCATGTATGCCCTGCTTGATTCCATACCAGTTATAGAGCTCATCAGTGCGTTCCCTGCGCAAACGCAGGGTAACTATATCCCTGAGATTCATGATTCCTTCCGCGTAGCCGGTTATTGTGTCTTCAATTCCGGACTCCACGTAGTCCTTGAAAGTAAGCCCGGCTCCGGCGCTCAACCATGCCGTAATCGCTCCACCCCCTGCCATAGATAACCCACGGGCATTAAAAGATGCATCAGGATTTCCGGGACGTTCATCCCAGAAGTGCGCCAGTGCCTCCACATATCCCCGCCCCATAAAAGGTAAGCCGGCCCCGACGTCATAATGATACCGCTTTATGTCAATCAGATCGCCACGGCCATCCTCATGCCAGAAAGAGAAATCTCCAAGAAGATACACGTTGTCCGTAAGACTCATCTTTTCCAGGACCACCGGCGCCAGATTGTGGGACGGGTCGAGTTCAAACAGACCACTGGTTGAATCCGTGGCCTCACGATCCAGCCCAAGTGCAAATTGCAATTGAGACAGATCATAAAGCGCCTCCTGGTTGCCAGGCGCAAAATCAACAAGATTCCCGCAGGCTTCAAGCGCACGCAAGTAGCGCCTTCGCCAAGTCAACCATTTCTCGATACGCTCAAGGTATGCCGCTTTCTGTATACTGTAGACGGGCAAAAGATCGAGACGGATGCTCTCAAGCTGTGCATTTGAATCGGCATACCCGGCGACACCCGATGGTGTGTTTTCGAACAGCCACTCATATGCGTCATACGGTAGTCCGGATTCTTCAAATTCTTCCACTTGTTTTGCCAGCTCGCAAAACATCCCGTTTTCGGACGACGCGAAAACATCAGACAATTTCTCCTGCAACAGGGCATCCACTTCCGGATCCAACAAGCATCCGTAATAATCCCGCGCTTTGCCCATTCTCTTCGCCCAGACTGCAACACGGGCCATTTCTATGATAGGCACGGGATCAGATGGATTTCCTTCGGCAATGCGTGCATACACACCTATTGATTCATCGTATTGGCGCGCCCATGACAACGTGCGCGCCCATTCGAGCAGAATCATGGAGCTCTCTGGTAATTGTTCGTGCAGTTCTTTAAATATCGTCAGAGCCCGATCGAACCGGCGATCCGCAGCCAAAACCCGCGCAAGCTCCAGCCTGGCCTTAAAAAGATCCACGTCGATCTCCAGCGCCCTTTCCAGACATTTGACGGCATGCGTCACAAGCCCATTTACCCGGCATAATTCGGACCACTTTAACAATTCCGAAGTATCCAGTTCACCGGGTACGGAAACTGGCACACCGCGAGCGCTGAAACCATCAACACAAAACCATTGATAGAAACGGGCTTCAATATTTTCCGGATCAGTGTCAAGAACCTTATTGAACTCGCGCAATGCGGCATTCCTGTCGCCAAGTTTAAGAAGAACCCGGCCAAGACAAAGTTGTCCGTCACTTCGATAATCCGGGATTTCAGCCAGTTTAATGAATATCTCGGTCGCGTCCTTAAGCTTCCCAAGACGCAGAAGAATT
>CAZBGF010000351.1:0-2739 GCA_964491255.1 uncultured Verrucomicrobiota bacterium | reverse complement strand
CCCCGCGGATATCGAACTGGCCCGAATTCTCGTTGAGGAATCGAGGCGGTGGTGAATCATTCGGCTCCTGCTGAATCATGTTCTTTACATCCATGTAAAACGGATTCACGAATGCGCTGAGCCACGGCGAGAATGTCTGGGAAAGAGCCACCTCATAGCTCCATACTTCTTCGGGCTTCAAGTCCTCGTTATGAACAGGAAAGAGATGGATCTCACTGAAACGGGGCTGCCTGAATCCCTTGCTGACTTTTGCCCTTGCCGTGGTTTCTTCTGTTACGTGACAGAGCAGTCCAACCTGCGGTATCGCCTCCCATCCATCGCTTTCATCATCGTAATGACCACGAAGCCCCAATGTATTGACCCAACGGCCCTTCGTGAACTCGTTGAATGCGAAGACGTCGTGGTTGTTCCTTTTATAGGGTCCGAAGTCCATGTAACTGGCAGGCATGTTCTCTCGCGCCCACGCGACCCAGTCTTCCTGCGGTTCCGCCCACTGGTATTGATATTCATAGCCAATGGTTATCGTGTCTTTCATGTCATCGTTTTCGTAGATATCGTATGCGTACTTGGTCAGCAAACCAAGGGTACTATCCTTGGAGTGCCAGTAGTCATCAATCGACGGCATATTGAACTCATGATTGCCCTCGTTGTCATAGACAGTTAGAGTAAATTCGGCCCGATCCCATTTACCGATGAGATCTGCGTCCCATGAATACCGCTTGTATTCCATCTTATCGTTGTTTGTGTATGGATCGGTTTCAGGCCCGGGGTCTTCAGCGTTGTCTTTGAAGTACTGGCCCGAAAGCTCGAAACGCCACACATTATCAATCTGATATCCAGTCCTGAGCGAAAGAAAGTTCGCGTCGTAGGCCGAGTTGTCTCTGTGCCCATCGGTCTGCTTGCGGTCGTAGGTAATGTAGTAATCGAACTTGCCGGTATTCCCGCCGTGCCTCAAAAGTCCATGGAGTGTTTCATAAGTCCCATACGAAAACAGGGCACTCGAGTAGTAGCCGGGGTCCAAAAGCCTTTTCGTGATGATATTCACGACTCCTCCCATGGCGTCCGTGCCGTAAAGAACCGACTCAGGTCCGCGAATGACCTCTATTCGTTCTACATTGGACAGCGGGAGCGTTTGTGTGATTGTGCATCCAAAGAGCGACATTTTCTCCGGTCTGCCATCTACTAAAGTAAGAATGCGCCTGGAGTTTGATCCTAAACCACGAATCTCAATATCCTGGCGTCCGAAGATGGCGTCCCTGCGGATATAAACGCTGGGCTGCGACCCGATGACATCCATCACATACTCGGCATTGGAAGCTTCGATTTCCGCCTCGTCAATAACGCTTACTGCGGATGTCACATCTTTGACTTTTCTTTCGATCCTGGTGGCGGTCACGACAATTTCGCCGAGATCAAAAGCTTCTGTAGACTTCTTACGGGCCTCTGGCTTTGTTTCGTTCTCGATTGCCTTCTCCTCTGCTGTTGCGGAATGAAGTACCAAGAGGAAACTGCCCGCAATAGCCAGCGTAATAACCATTCCGAGTTTTTTGTGTTCAGCTATTTCTCTTGTCTCCTTTATTTTTTCTGTTCTGGCGTTACCTCGATTTAGAATGTTTCTTCTGAATTGAATTTCACTCATTTTCCCTTTTTCCTTTTCCGCTTTCAAGCATCGCCCTGCCTCGTCTTACGATTCTTATTTTCGTAATACCGTTTGTCGATAAAAAAAAACAGGTCGAAGCCTGTAGTTCCTTTCTATACCAACCGTTTTCCCGTGGAACTGATTGCAAGCACAGCGTGTAATACACCCTTCTGCTGTCGGAGAAGATTCGCGATTTCCTCTATCTGGCCTGCTCGTCCCTTTGCCAGTATCATTTCAGCACACATATGATCATCAAGATGAACATGGGTTGTGGCCAGGATCATGTGAAGATGGCGATGCTGAAGATCAGTCAATTTCCTGTTTAACTCCCGCGTGTGATGGTCATAAACGAGTGTGACTGTTCCAACTACTTCTTGATCTCTTTTCCATTCGTGTTCGACAAGGCGGTTGCGGATCATATCGCGAATAAACTCGGACCGGTTAGCGTACTTACTGTTCTTGACCATCTTTTCCAGCCGCTCAAGCAAGGCCTTCTCCATTGATAAGCTCAGTCATTTGAGGCTCGACATAGAATTCACCCTTTCATTGCATTACGAATGTAAGAAACGTAACAACTCTGAAATTTCACGTCAAACATTTTTTTAGTAGCGCAGGCAATAATAGAATAGATATGATAGCAATCACCATGAGTAATTCAATCAATGTGAATTGCTTACATTTTATTTCCTATCCCATATTTTGCAGTTGGCAAGTGTGCCGCAGGTGCGAGGCGTGAGACATGCAGCTGTATAAGCATACTGCAAGTGTCTCATAACGCAGCAGATGTGGCGCAATCGTCACCCTCTTGTGGTTCTCAGTTAGGCCGCTGGAGCGGCAACTCTTACTCGTAATCCTAATCATAATCTTAATCTTCGGCTTTTATGTTCCTGAAACAAGAAAGATTAAGCGTATGATTACGATTAAGATTATGAACTTTGAAATTCCTATACATTCAAGTTAGGCATTTAGACTGCCACGGCGGCGGCAGAGCCGCCAACCCCGTCGCCCCGTTGCGGGGCAAGGGGCCACTTGGCTGCCGACGTGGGTGGTCGCTTGCCGCAAAGCGGCGACGCGATAGGTCGGATTATTTTTTTGTCTTT
>CAZBGF010000350.1:0-2765 GCA_964491255.1 uncultured Verrucomicrobiota bacterium | reverse complement strand
CGCGGGCATGCCGGGCTACGCGTGGCTCGTGTTCCTGGGCAATGGCATCGTGGGCAGTGCCCATAAGGCCGGCAACAACTACGTGTGGCCGGTTCGCGGAGGACATTAGAAGCTTTGATGCTTTGGCTCCTTTGACGGGGGGGAGGGAATTGAAAATTGACAATTGAAGATTGAAAATTGTTGGAGGAACAAAATCGTCAAGCGAATCGTTGATTGCCAATGAAAAGCGAGGAACGGAAGAATTGAAGATTGAAAATTGAAGATTGACGCCCGGGTTAAATCGGCTGCGCCGTTTTACAAAGTGAAGATTTAAGGTTCATCGGTTTTTGCGTACTCATGGGTTTGAAGGGTTGAAAATGAGGAATGCGGTCTGTCTGGTTGCATGATCAGGGTCCATTCCGTTGGGAGCCGTCCTAAATTGAAGAAGTACTCAAGAACCGAAAGAACCATTTATCATTATAGAAAGTACGCTTTAGCCGGATGAATCAGATTTAACCTCAGTACGGTAGTGAACTACCCACGGGGCAAGCGGGGTAAAATCAAAGAGTGAAGTTTGTTGAAGAAAGTATATTAAAAATGCGGAGCACAGCGACTTCCACAAATTTTCAATTTTCAATCTTCAATATTCAATTCCAGAGTGGCTAAAAAAAAAGAAAAGGGGACAGGCAAATTATTCTTGACATTATTGTATGATGCGATAGACAACTGCACCGATATCCAAAAACATTTTATATCGATCTTTCTAATTAAGGAAAGACCAACAGGATGGTACAAATTATTATTTGATTTCATGAATTTATTGCACAGAAATTCATTTTTCTTAGGCAACTTATATAATACAATTAGATATGAAGTTGAAAAAGGGTTTGTTCCGCAGGATGAGTTAAAGGAATTAAAGAAATTAATGAGTATTGTTGCCGCAAAAATTGATTATTCACGAAAAGCTAAGATAACCACTATACCAAAGAACATGGTAATAAATAAAAAGAATATGTTACCAGTTGATAAGATACTTGCAAAAGCAAAGAAGCCAAACAAAATGCCTTAAAACAGCATTTATTTCTATGAATTATTTTTAAATCATTAGGTATAATAGGAACGACATTAGAAAGAAAGACATAGGGGGCAGAGCTACACATTTCACAAAACAGTATTCTGTAAAGAGTGTAGCTTTGACCCTATCATCTTCTTAATGTTCATATGCCGATGATGGTTGACACCTCTAATTGTAATGCTTTTTGATAAAGGACCTGCGAACCATCTGACGCTCTTGGGAGAAGAAGCAATGCCGACGGTCAGCGCTCCCGGGAAGAGATCGTTGTTCTTCACGTACCGCAAGAACGAGGAGTCATGGCGGTTGACGGAGAAGGTTGCCGCAGTTCTTGAGGGCAACTTTGTCGGCGACTCGGGAAGCGTGTACACGTTCTCAACGGCCAGTGTTCCGAACGGCACGCCTTTTCATCCGCCGCTTGATGTGGTGTTTTCGACATTACCAGACCCTCTGGCCGCCTTCGCGTTCGTTCAGGTGAAGGACTTCACCAAGGATAAGGTGAACCGGGAGTTTATCGATGCAGTCATCGGTCAGCGAGTGCAGACAGGACTGGAGACGTGTTGCGTGGTATCGACGACAGGGTTCACGGCTCCAGCCCTCGAACTGGCCCGAGTCCAGGATGTCAGGCTTCGCGTCCTGACACCGGGTGCGACTTGGCCATATCCTGGATACCTGCCGTCTTCTCTCGGAGTGCATCTTGTACCGTCACTTCATCTGCAGGAGGCCGTTCTGCTTGTTTCGGATCCACCGCGGACCGGAAAGGTGGCGGTCATCGATGACAACCTTCTCCGACCGGTTCTCGAGATTGATGGTGTGCGTTCTTCAGTCGGTTCCTCGTTCAGACGCTTGCTCGCGTCACCTGAACACCGAGGGATGATCGAGTCCCTACTCGAGACCAACCCCCGCGCGCGCGTCATTAATGTTGGTCAGGAGTTCACCAGGTCGAAGGTTGTGGCGTACACTTTGGACGGCACGTACGCCGTTGGCGGCATCGCCTACCATGCGGCGATATTCCGCCCAGACTCCCCCGAGTCCCCCGTATCTCGCCGCTATCTCTACCACGATCCGTTGACGGAGACGGATCTAGCATGGTGCGCCATGGCCGATTTCACGCTGTCAGGCCTTCATGAGTACGGGCTGGATGAAGGCTTACACCACTACTGTCTGTGGCGCTTCCTTAACGGTGAGAGCGACTCGGTCGGCGGCGCCATCTTTCCCGGCTAGAGAACTGCTAGTCCGTGTATCGAACCTTGCTGCTTCAGCGGACGGCGAAAAGGCTCGCCGCCCCTGAGCAGCTCGTTAGTTGCTTAACCTTATCAGCACTGGAAAAGATTGAACTGATATTTTGTGACCGAAGATACCCTTTTTATTTCAAACACAAGAGTGGAGTTGAAAGAAAATCAAGCTAATTAAATCAATTTGAGATCAAATAGGAGAAAAGCTTTGGAATACAATTACGATAAGTTATTTCATAGAAACTTGGGTATTTTTTCTAAAGAAGAGCAAGAAAACTCCGGAATACCAAGGTTGCTATTGCAGGCGTAGGCGGTGTTGGAGGAATTCAGGCCGTAACATTAGCTCGTTTCGGTGTTGGCTCAATATCTATATTGGATCCAGGATTTTTTGATGAGCCAGACATAAACAGACAATACGGCGCCACGACAAAAACGCTCAACCAAAATAAGGCAATTGTAACGGCCCAGATAATCTCAGA
>CAZBGF010000349.1:0-2770 GCA_964491255.1 uncultured Verrucomicrobiota bacterium | reverse complement strand
ACCTGTAATCGTAAACGGAAAATGCGATGTTTTAATCGGGCAATGTAGAAGAAGTAATGGCGGTCTGTGGTATGAAAACTACGATGAATTTGAAGCCTGTCTCAATTTTATTCTGGCCGACGAAAACATATCCAGAAGCATGGCTGAAAAAGGCAGCGAATATACAAGGGACAATTACGACAGTCTTCAAATAAAGAATAAATATTTAAGCCTGTCGTCCAGATTTCTATCAAAAAAATAGGGATGATAAGTGAAAAAGCCAAAAATCGCTTTCGTTGTTCAACGTTTCGGGCTTGATGTGAATGGCGGTGCGGAGACCCTTTGCAGATTAATTGCGGAAAGGATGATTCCCTACTGGGAGATTGATGTCCTGACGTCCTGCGCAAAAGATTATGTGAAGCGTTTTCAAAATGAGTTTCCGCCGGGTGAGGAAATAATTAATGATGTAACCGTTCGTCGATTTAAAATTGATTATCTAAGAAGTGAAGACAAAGTCTTTTCTAAACTGGATGGAAAAGTCCTCCGGAGGGAGGGCACCAGTGAAGAAGAGGCCTTGTGGCTCAAGGAAATTGGGCCATATTCTTCAACGCTTATATCGTATATTCAAGAGTTTCAGGACCAGTATGACCTGTTCTTTTTTTTTACATATCTCTATGCGACTACGACGTTAATCCTTCCCATGGTCCAAGAAAAATCCTTCTTAGTGCCCGCTGCCCATGATGAGGCGCCTATTCATGCACGATTTTTTGATGATTTTTTTGCTTTGCCAAAAGGTCTTATTTTCAGCACTGAGGAAGAAATGGCTTTTCTTCAAAAGAGAACATCAGGCCAGATCTCTGCCCCTTTTGTAATTGGCGTAGGGCTGGATTCGCCGAGGAATATGGCCCCTGAATCATTCAGACGAACGTATCAGATTGATGGGGAATTCATATTGTATGTCGGAAGAATTCAGACGCAAAAGGGATGCGATGAGCTGTTTGATTTCTATTTCTCGTTACCGGACGAGGTTAAACGCAAGTATCCCTTGGTGTTGATTGGCAAGAATGCTATGAATATTCCAGAAAATGAACATATTATAGCAGTTGGATTTGTCAGTGATGAAATGAAATACAACGCAATGGCAGCAGCCGAATTAGTCATTATGCCGTCGAAGTATGAAAGCCTCAATATGGTAATTCTGGAATCGTGGCAATGTGAGACACCCGTTCTGGTGAATGGACATTGCGATGTCTTGAGAGAACAGTGCAGGCGAAGCAACGGTGGATTATGGTATGAGAATTACGACGAATTTGAAACATGTTTGAATTTTATGTTGTCCCACAAGAACATTCTATGCCAAATAGGCATACGAGGGAAAGACTACGTGGAAAAAAAATATGATTGGAATGAAATTCAAAGGAAATATCTGAATATTACTCAAGTGGTGTTATAGGGAGTTAGGAATTAACTGTTCTGTGTTGAGATGGAAAAGATGAGGATTGACAATATTTTGAAAAGAAAACCGATTTTATCAATTATATTTCTCATTTCGTTAACAGCTGTATGCTATGCCACCTATTGGGGAAATGTTGGATATTTTCAGGACGATTACTTGTCCTTGCGACAAGCAGGCCCTGGATCCTTCTGGACAACTGGAGAGAGAATAACTTCGTGGTTGTACGAGATACAGCATCGATTTCAGCCCGTCCGTCTCTATTTGTTTTGCCTATTCACTCATTTACTACCAGAAGAACATTCTTTCTTTTACAACTTCGGGTTGCATTTGGTGAATGTTTTACTATTGTTTTTTTTGGTGCGAAGGTTTGAGACTACGGATTATATTGCATTTTCAGCGGCTTCGCTTTTTGCTGTTTATGGAACCTATAAGGTGATGGAAAGCCCTAGCGTCATGATCGGAGGAACAGGGCTGAGCACCTTTTTTATTCTTACATCCCTGGTCTTGCTTCTCCGGGGGATTAAAGCCCACTCTTTTTGCAAGAAATGGCTGTATATATTGCTTTCATATCTTTCCTATTGCGGAGTTGTGTATTCATACGAAGTCTCATTCCCAATGTTTTCTACAGTGGTGTTTGCCTTTGTTATGTTCAATTATGTATACGAATCTCGGCCAATCTTTTCTTCATTGCGGGAATACCTGATCCTTTCTCCCTATCTGGCTATTCTCGTTTCATTTTATCTCATTTTCTGTTCTAAGCCCTTTGGTTATGGAGGTGCAACTGCGGATCTGCGCTGGGGTGTTCTGAATAAACTTTATTATTATTCAGATGAGGTTTTTTCACCAGCATGGAGACTGGATATCTCTCTTAATCATTGGGTGATGATCGGTGTTTTAATTTTTTTTACAGGTTCCATTTGGCATTTAGCGAAAGTGCAACACAAAAAGGGACTATTGCTCGCAACCGGTACTACAAAACGAATATTCATATTAACGGGCTTTGGTTTTACCTGGTACCTTGGATCAGTTGTTCTCTTTGCCTTAAATAATTGGATGGGAAACAACATTATGGTACATCATGTTTATCTGATGACCGCAGGAGCTTGCATTGCCTTGGTTGGAGTGATTTTCAGCCTAGGGCAGATATTCTTTTTACCAATTGTTAAGAACGCATATCAATGGATAGTTATAATTGTAATCCTTCCATTTATGATTGGGACCTCTATAAATTATCACATCGCGTATGGCAAAGAATCGGCAAGAAGGACGGATATTCTTTTTAGTGTCAAAAGTCAAGTGAAACGACATGTTGTTGATGTTTCAAAGATAGACGCG
>CAZBGF010000348.1:0-2773 GCA_964491255.1 uncultured Verrucomicrobiota bacterium | reverse complement strand
ATGGGCTGTTGCAGGGGCCTGCCGATAACAGGAATGCTGGATAAAAAAATGAAACGTTGGACTTGCCATTCTTCAGCCAGTTTCAGCAATTGCTGAGTTCCGAGACAATTTGTTGCCGATACCGAAGGTGTATAAAGGCCGGTTTCCAATGTTGCCGCAGCATGAACAATTCCTGCGCAGGGCGCAATTTTTGAAACCGTGGATTTCAGAAATGAAAGTGATCCGATATCGGCTTTCAGGTGTTTAGTCACGCCTTTAATGCGGCAGGGTATACGATCAAGCCCCACAATGTCCCATCCCAGGTTGATCAGATGAGTGGCAATCGCTCCTCCGATATGCCCGCTGATACCCGTAACTAAGACTTTCATGGACGCCTCCCGTAATCTTCAACCAGTAGATCAAATGCGTGCGGATTATCCAGACGGCCTGTCTGGCTTAAAGATTTATAGGCTTTGGCATCAATATATATTTCGTTCCAGTAACGGAGTATGATTCCATGCGTAATCAGAGGAAGATCAGGTATCGGTTTTCCCAGCACAAAATGAAGAAGGGCGTTATGAACTTCGTTGAATCCTAACCGGGCTCTTAGAGGAGTTGTTCCGGAAAAACGCACGTTGATTTCAAAACAGACGGGTTTTCCATTTGATAGTCTGAGCTGAATGTTGCAGGGGCCGATTGGGCGTAGTTCGCTGGCAATACGAATGGCTTCAGCCCTTATTTCCGGAAATTCTCCTGTCTCAGCGCGAATGGTAGTGCCGTATTTAAGTTCGCGGTGCATGACTAATGTGCCGCGAACCCGGCCGTCCCGGTCGCAGAAACAGCCTGCGGTATATTCGGAATCAGGATTACCAAGGTATTCCTGGATAACGTAATCCTGGCGTGCTGAAATCGATTCCAGCTCCGAATCATTGAGAATTTCCATCACGCCCTGGCCTCCTTTTCCTTTCCGCGGCTTCGCAATCAAAGGATAACCGCACTCCCTGGCAAGCTTTTTAATTTCCTGTTTATTTTCGGAAGCAGCGTAACGCGGGTAATTAAAACCATGTCCCTGTAGCCATTGACATGTGGTCAGTTTGTCACCGCTGATATCCAGATGAGCAGGGATGCTGACAATGCAGACAGCGCCTGTTTGTTTGCGGATTTCAGTGGCATGATGTGACAGCACACTCAGTACGGGTTCTACACCTGACAAAATTGCCTGCACGCCTTCAGCTTTACAGGTTGCTATGAGCCATTCGATAAAATCCGGGTCTTTGGCAAGAGGGGTTACATATGCACGGTCAACAGTATAAAGTCCTACTGAATTTGGACTGATACATCCGCCAATGACCCTGCACTGGATGGGGCTCAGAGCTATTGCTTTTAATATTCCCTGGCTGACGTTTCCCCCCAGCCCTAAAGCCATTACGGTCAGAGATTTGTGGTTTTTCATGGGTTGTCTGGCTACTGTCATTTGTTTTCTGTGGTCTGTGTTTTATTGCTCGGTTTTTGATGCGAACTCGAGCGTACAATATATGGCGGGCGATCCATCATCCGAAAATGCATGCGTGCCAGATATTCTCCAATAATGCCTAATGCGAAAAGTTGAGCGCCGGAAAAAATAGCTATAATGGATGCAAGGAACGGAAAGCCGGGCACACTGTAACCGCGAATCAAATAGCGGCCAATGACGTAACCCAGCACGGCTATGCCAAACAGTGTGAATAGGAACCCGATGAGACTGGCCATTTGCAGAGGTAATGTGGAAAAACCGGTCATCATGTTGAAACAATGCGTAAACAGTTTGCGAAATGTGTAGCCGGATGTGCCGGCTGTTCGTGCATCGTGCTTAACCTGAACAGCGCAAAATCGGGTTGTTCCCCAGGTCAACAGAACGTCAATCGATACAAAGGGCCCTTTGTAAGTCGTAAATGCATCACGAAGCTGTGTCTTAAACGCTCTGAACGAGCTGACATGACGGGCTGTTTCAGCGCCCATTGCGTTTTGCATAGTCAGTTTGGTCATATGCGAAGCCAGGTTGCGTAACCATCCATGTTGTTCATCTCGGGGGGTGCCGTAGACAACATCATAGCCTTCGGCAAGTTTGTTGAGCAATTTTGGGATTTCCTCTGGTGGATGCTGAAGATCATCATCCAGTGTTACTATGATGTCGTGTCTGGCTGATCGAATGCCGCAGAGCAGGGCATTATGCTGGCCGAAATTGCGCATAAGGTTCATCCCGCGTATGCATGGATGTTGTAAAGTCAGTTCTTGAATAATATCCCAACTGTGGTCCGGACTGCCATCATTGATCAGGATAATTTCGAAGCGCTCATGCATATTCATTTGCGACGTCGAGGTCAAAGACTCAAGCACGGTCAACAGACGGGTCAGCAATGGTTTTAACAGTGCTTCAGACCGATAAACAGGAATCAGGACACTTATTTGTTCGTTTTTCATTGTCTATCCGTTATACGTTTCTAACTTTCAGCGTTGGACACGGCCGGAAGAGTCGCCTTCTGTCAATTTCTTCACTTCTTCAACAGTTACGCGGTTAAAGTCTCCTGAGATGGAATGCTTTAAACAGCTTGCCGCTACGGCGAAGTCCAGCGCTTCTTGATGCTTTTGATTGTTAATAATGCCGAAAATAAATCCTGATGAAAACGAATCTCCACCGCCTACTCGATCAACAATATCCGCAATCTGGTATTTGCGACTCACAATGAATTGTTTGCGATCATTTAGACATGCGGCCCATTGGTTATGGTCGGCACTGATACTCTCGCGCAGAGTA
>CAZBGF010000347.1:0-2775 GCA_964491255.1 uncultured Verrucomicrobiota bacterium | reverse complement strand
TTTTCACGGGAATGACAATAACGGGTGCTTTCTGACTTTTTACGAGTTCATCAAAATTGATATAGCCACCCCGGTGAAATAGACTCCATATTTCAAAGGGCAGACAAAATACGCGAAAGTAAAGAACTGATCTCAACATATCCGTGCCTGTCGAAGATGCCGCCATACGGTGCCTCGTAAAATGCGAAGCCTATTCCTCCAAGGTGGTTGACCCCGCGAAGCGTCCCGTTATAAACGGGATTGATCTTGGCCAGGATTGAACATTTTTCAAAGGTCTCAATTTTGACGAGTGAGCATTCAGCGTTTCGCAGTCAACGCCTTTTCCTGTTTCACCCTTTCGTATAGCCAGATTTTGATCAATGCCCCTCGGTCCACTCCTATCGTATCTCTGATACCATCAATCTCTTTTACCAGTTCTTCCGCCATATCAAGTGTGATACGTATATTTTTCCTATGCCGAACAATTTTGGCCTTGGAGATATCGATCAAATCATGGATATCCTCACCATCATCAAATCGCCGGTCAAATTCTTCGGTGCTGTTAGCCGTCCTCTTTTTGACCATAGAGATTTACCTCCCGCTTTCTGGCGCGTCTTACTGATATGATTCGTATCGTACTTCCGCCTTCTCCGGGTTAAAGGTTTCATAATTTGTTTGTGGTTCCTGAAACCTCTTGCTCCAGAACCTCAATTAGTTCCAAAATACTGAGGGATTGACCCGGATAAACCTGGCGTTCACTTCCTATATGAATGTGATTAGGAGAATGAGGGACCATCAATGACACTCCCCGGTAAGCCGGTTAAGATGCTGCTGGACCGATTGAGCCATGTCATAAAAAGAACTCCATTCCATAAAATCAGCCGCGTCGCCGAGCTCCCCATCTTCATACCACCGATAAAACTCCTCAGACGACATCTTGTACCGCTCTTCAAAGGCTTCCAAATGGGCCGTTAAATTTGACAACTCATTTCGTACACGGGCCTGCTCAAGAGCTATCAATTTGTCGATCGTACGCTGAATAACATCACTCTGATATCCGGATCGACAAAGCGCCTCAAGAATTTGAAGCTTTTCTAAGGTAGCTACAGAAGCTTCCATAACCTTGTCCTCCTGCTGCAGTTATTGATTGGTGGATGCCCGAAATGATAATCAAGGCCAGATATAATCCTTTGCCTCAAAATTCCCCCAGCCTGTTTTCAATGAGAAATTCAACAACCATCTGCTCAAACTTCTTGAAATCCTGCAGGTTTTCATGAATAAACCCGTAGATCGCCTCTGTATCAATTTCCCAATACAAATGAACCAGCCGGTTACGAAACCTGGCCATCTTTATCAAAGATGTTTCAAATTCCTGATCCACCACACCGAGTTTTTGAATTTCTCTAAAAATATCCGCATATGTTTCAGGCGCGCTTATGGGCCGCTGAAATTGATAGAGCGAAATAAGGCGGTTTCCAATATTCAGGCAGCTTTCGATGGCCAATTGCAGAAAGCGTTCCGAACTCCCCTGGTATATGGGATCGTTAATAAAGACATCGTGGGGCACTTTCTGTGCGTCTAACAAAAGCAGGTAGTATTTATTGAGATGTTTTAAGTACTCCTTGATGCGCTCATCCATAGTAGCCGATCCCCTCTACGAAAACACGATCAAAATCTTCCCTGAAATATTTGAAATCCAGGTAATCATTTAATACCTGCTCACGGAAATCAATAATCGCTTTTTTATCTCTGGAAAACAGAAGATTCCCACATTTAAGGATATTGAAAGAAAATCGTGAAGGAGCATCATTTAAGACGACAAGATCAATTTCATCTGTCCCAAAGAAGTCATTAAATTTCCCGATCAGATCAATCTGTTTTTCAAACCGTTGTTTTTTGTCAAGCCGTCTCGACAACAGGATGCCAAAATCAAGATCGCTCAGCGGTTGGAGGCGATTCTGAGCCCCACTCCCAAACAGGTAAAGCGCCAGGACATCTTGGTCGCCTGAGACCAGTGTGATCACGCGGGATACGCGCTCCATGGCATCATCCGGTAGTTTTTTCCCCTCATGAATCATTTGGCGCCTCCGGAGAACCTGTGGGTTCGGCTGAATTTAACTTTTTATATTGGACAGGATTCATCCCAGTACCATCTTCCGGAGCTACCCCAGTGAAATGCGCTGTGCTCCTCGATTGTGTTTTTATTGCCAAAAGAACTTCCCCGAAGAGGGATTCTGGTGGTTTTTCTTTCTCCAGGAAAGGCAAAAACGGCTTTAACTGGGGCGGCTATACTCTGGCCAATTTCTTATAGACAGCAGAATCATTCCGTTTGCCCACAAGTGCAATTTTGAGCACATCTTCTTCAACGCGGTAGATGATTCGGTATTCTCCGATGTCCGTCCCTCGGAAAGGGTGCCCTTTCAATTCTTTTGAATCATGAGGTTTAGGATTTGCCATTAATGAAAAAACTTTTTTTGAAACCTGCTTGAACTGTTTGGGTGGCAGTTTGTCCAGAAAGGATATGGCTTTTTTGGTTAAATCAAGCCTGAGCATATTTTGCTCTCATAAAAACCATTGATTGTTCCGGTCCAGCATATCCATCTGTCTCAGCTCTTACTGCCTTTTCACCCCAATAAGCATCTTCGATTTGGGTCAGGCGTTCATATTCCTCAAAGGCTATCAGCACAATGGTCTTACGACCCGTTTTCTCAACAATAACAGGTTCATTCCTGGCAATGTCCGAGAATTTTCCAAACTTGTTTTTTACTTCTGTTGCTGTCGCTTCCATGTTAACCT
>CAZBGF010000346.1:0-2778 GCA_964491255.1 uncultured Verrucomicrobiota bacterium | reverse complement strand
GGCGTAATATGAAACAGGACCACTACATGCGGCATTTAACTTTACAACCTACCCTCTTTTTGAGGGGGGCCTTTGTTTATCCCATGTTTTGCAGTTGGCAAGTGTCTCAGAACGAAACAGATGCGGTGCAATTACCAACCCCTTGTGGTTCTCAGTTAGGCCGCTGGAGCGGCAACTCTTACTCGTAATCCTAATCATAATCTTAATCTTCGGCTTTTATGTTCCTGAAACAAGAAAGATTAAGCGTATGATTACGATTATGAACTTTGAAATTCCTATACATTCAAGTTAGGCATTTAGACTGCCACGTCGGCGGCAGAGCCGCCAAGTGGTCGCTTGCCGCAAAGCGGCGACGCGATAGGTCGGATTATTTTTTTGTCTTTCCCCTGGCCGCAGGGATGCGTCTCGGGCAGGCTAATAGCCTTCAGCCTAATCAACCTATATACGAAATAGTTATTACAAAAATATTTCTCTTGCGCTTTTTTAATGCAAATTTTGGGATTATGGGTCTTCTGTAGAATCTATGGGTGGTTTGATGCACAGGAATTTCAAAAGGTAGGGACGGACAGCCTGTCCGTCCGTAGTTACGGAAGAACGGCGCCATGTACGTACGGGGAGCCCTGCCATAGGAAACAGAGTTGTCCGGCATTTGCCGGGCCTAAATATCCAATATTGAACATTTAGGCCCGGCAGGCAAGGAATAATGAATGTCGAAGTATAAGAAAAACGAGAGAAACTTGACCGCGGATAATGCAGATGGGCGTGGATTTCTTTGGCGTTTTTGCGCTTTTGCCTGCCCGAAATGCTGCGCATATAGCTGCAGGCGGGCGCGGGAATATCTTTTGGTTGCGGTTATTCTCTATGGCAGTGTCTTGATTTCTTCGGCAAAAGCAGGAACACTTGACATCGGCGCCGAACTGGCTTCGCTTCATTACAAGGAGCCCGGCCTGATGCGGGAAGATGGAATCCTGGCCGGTATTTATGCGCGTTACTCGGGGATGCTTATCACAAATTTTACCGGAAACATTTTGTTATCTTGCACAGGCGGTTCCGTCAAATATGACGGCAGTACAATGGCTGGCATTCCAATCGAAACTAACTCATCTGATTATCTCTTAAACCTGCGAGCTCTTCTGGAGTATCAAATACAATTCATCACCCCGTTTACGGGCATCAGCATCCGTTTTTTAGATGATGATCTTGCCTCTGGCAGTTCCTACGGCTATGAACGCCAGACAATTTATCTGTACAGCCCTCTGGGAATGAAGATAAGCGGAACATTTGGCAATAATTGGACGCTTGGGGCACAGGGCGAGTACGATCTCTTCTGGGCCGGTCTGAACAGAAATCTCGATTACCCGCTTACCACAGGCACTGCCACTATTGAACTCCGGCAGCGTTCAGGCTATGGAATGCAAACTTCCGTTTTCTTACAACATCCCATTTCAAAAACCTTTGGACTCTCTATGGAAATCTTTCTCCGCTACTGGAACATTGACACATCGGACTCTGTTCTCGTTTACGATCCCACGGCAGTTTACGCGTTGTTCGAGCCGGCAAATGAATGTATGGTATATGGATTACGTGCCGGAATGTTATGGTGAGCAACGGTTACTCACAACAGCGCGCTCCTTTTTTTTCTCACCTGTGTATTTCTACGTTTCCTTTTCGTTTTTTCTTTCTGCAAATTTCTCGACGATCCACATAGAGATAATTCCGAGCAGTATTAAACCTGTTGCAACTAATACTACGGAATCAAAGGATTCGGGCAGAATTTGCCGATAACCATAAACTTTAATATCGTGAATAACATTACCTTGACTATCAATAAAAGCGCCGAACCTGTTGATTGTGATAACGTTACCATCAATATCAAACGAGTTTTTCCAAGGCCACAAAATTGCTAATGAACCGAGAATGAATCCGGTCAGTAATGCAAGAGTTTGATCTTTAAATTTTTTTAATATCCATGAAAGGACATGTGAAAAGGCTATCAACCCAAAACCAGCGCCAATCATCAGTGGAATCAATACTTTCATATTGAATGTATTAACCGCATCAATCATTACCAACTGATAGTTGCCCATTAATATCAACACAAATGATCCAGACAATCCCGGGAGGATCATACTGCAAATCGCAACAATTCCACAAATAAACAAATACCAATACGCACTATTTGCAGTTGCAGGATGTAACACGGAAATCGCAACAGCAAAAAATGTTCCTGCTAAAAAAGTGAATATTACACTGATTCGCCATTTATTTATTGTTTTTGCCATAAAATATACTGAATCTAAGATCAGACCGAAGAAAAACGCCCATATATAAACAGGATAGTTTACAAACAGGTAATCCAATACTCTGGCTAACGAGAATATGCCTATCCCAATGCCTGCGAATAAAGTAACTAAAAAACCTAAATTAATATAATTGGCAAATTTCTTGAAATTCCCTGTAAATAACAATCTGATCGCCTTAAGGTCAAGTGACTTGATGGAATCTATCAATTCTTCAAAAATTTCTGTAATCAAAGCTACAGTACCTCCCGAAACTCCGGGAATGACGTTTGCCGCACCCATTCCAATACCCTTAAGTACTAATGTGAAATATTTTTTCATTGATTCAGAGTAACTACTCAGGCACAAAGTTCCAAAAGCATTTAAACACAAAGTTTATCAAGCCGAAGGCATGATTCCAAGAATAATATCCGTGTGAAGCGTTATTGGCACTGTCAAGAAAAGTGTGTACTTTTAGATAGAAGCGGATCGCCGATAG
>CAZBGF010000345.1:0-2784 GCA_964491255.1 uncultured Verrucomicrobiota bacterium | reverse complement strand
GCATGTCATAATGCAGTATTACAAATGCCGCGATTAGGCGGTCTACATCAAAGATGGCTCGGACGCTTCGCGCCGAGCCATCGGGGCTGTGGATTTCATCCGCTGCCCCGTTGGGCGCAGATTCAGAATCCACCAACCTCAGATCACAAGGATCCGCTAAATCATGAATAGGACGATGACATTGACAACAGAGCGGATTTTTCAAATTTGCAGCAAGACCATCACCGAGGCTCTCGCCTCGGTACACCGATACAACAGATAAGGAATTATCATGGGAACTGACAAGAATTTTAAAATTTATTGTGCGGGGCCTCTTTTCAACAATAAAGAAAAAGAGGAAATGACAGAGATCGCCGCAGCTTTGGAAGAAAGTGGATTTAGTGTGTTTCTCCCACACAGAGATGGATTTGAGTTCGCTCATTTGTTTGATGTTCTTAAGACCATAGGCGTATCTGAGGCAAAGGCTAACAGGTTACTGAACAAAGCAATATTTACATTAGACGTTTACGAGGTACTTAATAGCGATGGACTTGTTTTAAACATAAATGGTCGCGTTCCTGATGAAGGCGCGACTGTGGAGGCAGGCATTGCTTGGAATGCAGGAAAGAGGATTGTCATTTACAAAAATGACGTTAGAACTTTGATTAATGGAACCGATAATCCATTGCTTTTGGGGCTATCTGGCTTTATCACGATAGAAAATATATCAGAAATTCCAATTGCATTTAAAGATTTGTTCGTTCGAGATACGATAAACAATAAGACAGTGATTGATAACTCAAGATTACGAGAACTTTATCAAAAGGGCCAAATTGTGGCTGAGCTGGCACAGAATGGTTACGATAAAACTAAAGTATGTCACGAACTTCTTAAGATATTCGGAGAGGACTAAATGTTATGCTGAATGAAAAAGAATTATACACAAACAAAAATGCGGCATTTAGCGCTAAATCGCGAGGCCGTAAAAAATCGATGGATTCTGATCCTTACAGAAATGAATTCCAACGGGATATTCATAGAATAATTTACAGCCAACCATTTCGAAGACTCAGGCACAAGACACAGGTTTTCTTTTTACCCAACAATGATCATATTTGTACCAGAATAGAACATTCGTTACATGTAGCTTCGGCCTCGAGAACTGTTGCGCGCCGATTAGGACTCAATGAAGACTTGGCAGAAGCGATAGGCTTAGGCCATGACATAGGCCATGCTCCGTTTGGTCACCATGGGGAAGACGTGTTGAAACAGTTGGCGAAAGACAAAGGGCTAACTGTTACTTTTCAACATGAAATGCATGGCCTTCGGGTCGTTGATAGCCTTGCTGAACTGGATAGAGAGCCAAAACCAGGTCTGAATTTGACGTACGAAGTGCGTGACGGAATAGTGTCCCATTGCGGCGAAGATTTTTCCAGAGAAATCGTACCAGAATTAAACTACAAAGAATTAGAGAGTATTTCCAATAGAAGAGAGAGCATTGATGCCTTGCACGTTCGAAGGCTGCATCGTAAGAGTGGTTGACAAGATTGCATATGCTGGAAGAGATATAGAGGATGCTTTGGTAGCTGGATTGATCAAAGAGGATGCGATTCCTCGCGATGTTATGGATGTTTTGGGAAAAAACAACGGTGAGATAATTGGGACGTTGCTAAAGGACCTGATTGACTATTGTACTTCTAATTCTGACAGAGTTGGACTGAGCACAAAAAAACACTCTGCTTTGGTCAAACTGCTTGATTTCAATTACAATGAGATATATGGGCATCCGGATGTTGAAAAATTCAAGAAACAGGCCACTCGTGCCATCGAAGAGCTTTTCGGCCGACTCGTGGACGATCTTTGCAAGACGCAAAGACTAACTACTGACGAGGACAAATTGCCAGAAGCTTCAATCTATGATGTACTAAAAGCATTTATCAAGAAGATTGATTATGCGGCAGATGAACCGAATGAGCTAATAGTCTTGGATTTTATAGCTGGTATGACAGACAACTATGTGGTTCATTGCCTTGATGAGATTTTCGTGCCAAAAGCCATTACATAGCACCTGTCATAGATTGGTAAATTTACAACAATTGCTGTATTTGTTTCCCCACAAGCTTTTCTCTTCTCTGCATCCCATATTTTTCATGTTGTGTTCCGGTTGAACATATTGATATTGTCCGTCTAACAATCGCACGTTAACTATTTTTCGCTTGAACTCAAGGTGTTCAGCACTGCCCATGTTTTATTTTCTGAATGCGGATTAAACTAATGTTTATTCCGCACCCCAAAATTTCGTAAAACCGCCGGACATTCTGCCTGATTATGCCGACTCAGGCATGCTCATATCCTGATAAAAATCGAATATATCGGTAAGTTAAAAAGGCTGTGATATCCTCAATTCGCATAGATTGAGGGAACCTGAGATATCTGATTCCATCTCTCAGGTTTTGGGAAGGTTGAGTTATCTTGACAATCTCTCAGGTCTTGGAAACGCTGTATAATGTGAGGGGGATCTCAAATAGTCTGTGTCAGAATGTTGAGATACGCCTTTCATACCGACGAGAGTGAAGAGGTCTGGGACGAAGGGCCAGTGACCATACCATCGGCTCTCTATCCAGAGGTGCTTTTCGGACAAAGATGGTTTGAGGTCGTGATTTTTTTCTTGACATTGTTTGTGCATTGGTCTATAGGTGTTAACCATGGACTCAGAGAAAAAACGAAATTCGTTGATTGACCTAAGAAACTGGCGGTGGCGCAGCTCTAACAGGGAGGTGTGCCCATCAACGTGAATTTAAAATA
>CAZBGF010000344.1:0-2799 GCA_964491255.1 uncultured Verrucomicrobiota bacterium | reverse complement strand
TATAATCTTTTTAAAATTGAATGTATGGCAACTCTGAACTAAACTTCTGCAAATTATATTTTGTAGAAGTTTAATCAAAAATTAATAGGAAGATGTAAAAAAAATGAAATTAAAATGGCTCCTTGTGATCATCATGGTCAATTGTATTTACTTTTCAGTGAGCATGGCTCAAACGAATTACAACTGGGGATTTACCGGGGCTGAACCTGTTCCCGGCGATTATGATGGCGATGGCACATCCGATCTGGCGGTTTATTACCAGGAGCAGGGAGCCTGGTACATCTACTCACCGGCTCAGAACAGTGTGCTGGCCTGGAACTTTGCGTGGGGATTCAATGGCAGTGAAGCGGTTCCCGGCGATTATGATGGCGACGGCACCACCGATTTGGGTGTATACAGCCCGGAATCAGGCAATTGGTATGTTTGTTCTCTAAACCGGAACCTTGTGCTCGTGTGGGGAGAGAACTGGGGCGAAAGTGATATGAAACCGGTTCCTGCGGATTATGATGGAGACGGAATATGTGACATAGCCGTGTATTACCCGCCTGACGGCAGTTGGTATATTAACCAGACCGCAGCGTCTGAAGAAGTCACAGACATGAATGAGCTCGCAATTATGTATTCGAATGCCGTTGTAAACGCCTCAAACGCATTGCCGAATGAAATTTACAAAAATCTAACGAGTATAACTGCCGACAACACAAATCTGGTATGGAGAACTAACTCGTTGACAGGAACCCGCGAAGTGAAAATTGTATCGTTTATGTCATATTCTACTGCTACAAATTATTATCATGAAGGTGAAACAACCTCGCTTAAATATACGGTTCCCTGGGTGACCGTCGTTCCTGAGATGAAAAATTTCTGTGCCAATTACAAAGGAACAAACCTCGTGTTACGGATTAAGAAACTCTTGGGGTTACCCGCCACCTGTGAAAACGACACGACAGTTGAATGCTGGGTTGACCCTGCGTATCTTGTTCGGCCCTCACCTGACCCGGAAAGCACTGATTGTGAAGCTGAAGTGAATTTTCGGACAAACTCACAGTATGTCTGCACCAGCACAAACTACATAAACTGGTTTGAATCCACTATCGTTAGCAGAAATTACGACATGACAAACGGTGTATGGAATGCCTATCCATGGACACGTCTTGGATACACTTATGACTGGGCGCTTCCAACAAACAATATCATTGGCCTTAGTGAATTTATCATTCCGGGTAAAACCATGTGGAACACTGAAAGCATAGAAGTAACCATTGAAGTTATCGCGGTGACAAATGTTGTTTATTATGGAAACGCGGTTAGCCCTTTGAAATAACGATTAGCCTGCGTTATTTCACCAGTCAAGCTTGCCGCAGGCGCAAGGCGGCAATAAACCAGCTGTATAAGCATACTGCAACTTATTGCTAACGAAGCGAATGTGGCAAGATCGAACAGCTACGGATACCTGCCGGGCTTATCCAAGCCCGCAGTTTCAGGAAACCCGAACATCAGATTCATATTTTGAAGCGCTGAACCTGCCTGACCCTTTACCAGGTTATCTATGTATGAAACAACGCGCAGTTTATTTGTGCGTACATCAACATCCACAACCATATTGCAGTAATTCGTGCCGCGCACATGTATAGAGCCTACACCGGCGTCTCGATCGAATATGCGGATAAAAACATCATTCCCGTAAAATTCGGAATATGCTTCCTTTACCTGGTCCACGGAAACAGGTTCAATGAGCTCGGCATACAACGAAGACATAATTCCCCTGCAAACAGGGACAACCTGAGCTGTAAACGTAATTTGCGGCGGTTCTCCTCCTGCCAACAAACCCAGCTCACGTTCTATCTCACAGACATGCTGATGCCCTGCAAGTTTATAAGCATTCATATTGTCATACCGGGCCGGATAATGAAAAGTGGCGCTTGGTTTCTTGCCGGCGCCGGAAACTCCTGTTTTGCAATCGCAGATAATACTGTTCATCTGAATAAAATGATTTTTTACAGCAGGCGCCAAACCAAGAATGCAACTGACAGCAAAACAGCCTGGATTACCAATAAGCCGCGTCTTGGAATGAATATTCTTTCGATGCAATTCCGTCAAGCCGTAGACTGCCTCAACAAGCAAATCCTGGCACGCGTGATCAGTGTTCCTTCCGATCCGCGATGCATATTCCGCGTAACTTTCCAGCGTATTGAACCGAAAATCACCGCTGTAATCAATGACCCTGGCACCTGCAGTTAACTCTTCCGGGGCAAGTTTCATCCCAATACCATCCGGAGTGGCCATAAAGACAACGTCTACGGATTCCTGCGACTTAGGGTCTGACGCGTCGAGAATAGGCATATCACAGACTCCGGTCAAATGCGGATAAAGTTTACTGAGCGGCGATCCGATGTCTGTTACATCGATCAGACAGGCAATTTGTACCTGCGGATGCCCGATCAGCAATTCCGTAATTCCGACACCTCCATACCCGCCAGCTCCGATAATTTTTGCTTTTATCATAGCATTTTCTTTTTCATTACCCGTTTACGTTTCACTGTTTACTGTTCTGATATAATGCCTTATTTAGCTGACAATATCAAGACATGATGAAATCACAGGCGTGAAAAGATTGACTTCTCCCTGTAATCCCATTATTATCAACGATTAATTGTCTACTCAGAAGGCACAAAGGCACAAAGGCACAAAGGCACAAAGTACCAAAGGCACAGAGTTGATCCCGCATGCGGGACAAGAGAAATGAAATGAACTTTTTATTAGCATGAAGCGCCTCAAAAACGATGACATGGTTTACAT
>CAZBGF010000343.1:0-2804 GCA_964491255.1 uncultured Verrucomicrobiota bacterium | reverse complement strand
CCTAATTTATCATAAGAGAGCGTGTAACTGCTTGAGAGGATGACAAACCAGTAGCCTGATGCTTCCTGATACACCGCTAAGTCAGACTTGCCATCTCCATCGTAATCGTTGATCACAGTGCCACTTGTGCCTACATATCCCAGGTCAGAATTGCTGAAGATGCTGGTCGAAAGCGAATCCTTTGCTTTGATCCAATAGTAGAACGACTGAGCCTTCGTAGCGGAAAGGTCGTCGTAGCTTGTAGTCAGGACCGTATCAAGATCAGTGGCCGAGCTGGAACTATCGCTGGTATTTCGCCAAACTTCATAGCTTGTTGCTCCGCTGACCGCGTTCCACGTCACCTGTATTTTGTTTGTATAGGTCCCGTCGCTGGCCGACACGCCAGTCGGCGCCGATATGCCCCATAGCCATATAATCGTCGAGTCGTTGGTCAGCGTGAATGTCCCGGTGTTAATGTCACTGCCTCTGGCTGGCACACTGCCGGTTCCTGTCCAGCCCACGCATGTAAATTGCGTGGTTCCACTCTCGACTGGCGAGTTGGTTATTTGACAGGACATTTCGGTATTATAATAATTCGTGTGGACGCCTACCGCCGGATCAGCGCCGCCGTACTCGGATGTGACGGTCAGAGTATGGGTGCCGTTGGTATTGTAAATCATATAGCAGGCTTCACATGCTACATAAGCAGAGGTATATCGTATTCTCATATACCCGCTCTCCCCCCAGAACGTGCTCCAGGAGTTTCTGAGAATCCAGCAGCCGCCCCCTCCCTCTGCCGGACTGTCATCCCAGCCAATCAGAGCAATAGCATGGTTTACGGGCGTTTTATAGCAGGGAATTCCATAGCAGTCGGTGTTTGAGTCTTCATAAACACCGCTGCCGTAACCCAAAAAAGCGTCTTCGACAAGTACGGCCGCGTCGATTACGCCATAAGTCATAATCGCCGTTTTGATGGCATCAATATCCCCGCAGTCAATCCTGCTCCACGAGTTAAATATCGTTACAGTGTCACTCCAGTGCGTGCATGAACCCGGATTAGTTTCCGTGTAGGGGAAGTCGGTCTCATTGCATATTCCTTCCGTAGAGATGGCCGTAAGCTCGGCATAATCATAGTCCGCCCCGTCACACCCAAAGAAATGGGAGGAGTATGCGGGCAGACGCCCGAGGCACCAGATGATGAACGATTCGGAGAAGTCAGCACAATTGCTGTCGTATTTACCCGTTGCCCAATTATACGTGCCTTCTCCGGCAGCGGCCGCTGCAAACGCATAGCAACTGCCGCACGAACCCTGGTTCCGAATGGGTCCGATATATGAATGGCCGTTTTTACTACGCCAGTCAAACGTCGAGGGAAGAGCTTCCCTGTCACCTTTTGCTATGATGCCTGATCCGATTTTTTGCTCTTTGTCGTCTGCCTGGTCAAGAGCGTTTATAGATTTATTTGATTTGCGCAATCCAGGTTCTATCAAAGGATCACCGTTTTTTTCCATGAGTTCAAGCAGAGGGATTCTCTCTCCCTTTTTCACCCCTTTCCTGGGAATGCAAACAGCATATTCCACAACGTATGTTCCCTTGTCCTCACGTGCACATTCGGTATCGTAACCATAAAACTCGCCATACGCGTATTTACTGCCAACTTTACCCTTAAAGAAATCCCATGCATCGAATTCAACACCCGGCTCGACAGTAACAATGCCCTTTGCTCCCTGCGGCGTCTCAACTATTGTGTAGTCGTATCCCAGTCTTTCACAGTAAACGGCCGCAGGATTAGGCAATGCAAACACACCTTGAACCATGAAAACAGTAAGAATAAATGTAAGAACCAGTTTCATTTTTAATAAAAAGGTAAAAAAGGTCAGTCCTTTAGTGGCTGTTGAAAAACAATCCCGACTCATCCGGAGGTTTTGCCCTACCTTTGAATATTCGAGTGCTTTGGTAGGGCGAGGCTGCCTGCCCGCCATAGCCTTGGCGACGGCGGGTCACGCCGAGCCGTCTTTTAGTCCAAATCGCTCGTTTTCAACAGCCTCTTTATCGTGGAAAAGCCTATCTTAGATTCTAAGCTCGTTTCTATCCTTTGTGGGTAAAAGGATAATACTTCTAAAATCAAAAGTCAAAATCTTTTTTCTTACTCCCGATCTTGACAGTGCCTTCCTGCAAAATTCCACTCACTTTTTTATTTATATCCATACTGAATTCTGTTATTATAATATTAAATAAGTTGTATGCGATTCTTTCTCTATTTAGACCCGATCCGAAAAGCCTTTGAAACTTAAGAATGCATATAACTACTCAGGCACAAAGTGACAAAGGCACATAGGCACAAAGCAGAAAGAAATCCAGCGAGTGCGGGACAGGCAGAATTTTCTTTGATTTTTTTCCATATTATTTTGTCCATTTTGTTAATTTTGTCAGAAACTCTTAGTTTTGTCAGGATTTTGTCTTTCAGGGGCTTTTCGAGTAAGCTCTAGATAATAAATGTAAGAGAACTTATAAGACGACTATGGAATTTAGCTGTCAAGTAAAAAAGTAAAAAAATGCGGAGAAAATCGGCAAGAAATATGTGGAAAAGCGCTGTTTTTTTACTTGCTTGTAATTTATAATGGTTTATTGCCAGTAGTCGTTGAACATGAGCAGGTTGCAAAACGCCGAACATCCAACATCCAACGTCCAACATCGAACGTTGATCTGCTCTGACTTCGGTGTTGAATGTTCAGTCCGTAAGGGCAACCGAGCGAAGCAAGGTTATCCTTGGTAACCCATAGAGCTTCGTAACCGATAAAACAGAGACGAAATAGACCCTATCC
>CAZBGF010000342.1:0-2807 GCA_964491255.1 uncultured Verrucomicrobiota bacterium | reverse complement strand
AAATGAAAAAAAAACAGAAAGACAAAATCCTGAAAAAACTAAGAATTTTAGACAGCCTACCCGTAGGACTGCCCTGCGGCCAGGGAATTAACAAAATGGACATAATAATATGGAAGAAAATGGAGAGCAACCACAGATTGCACTGATTTCACCGATTATTTTTTCGTTAATATCTGTGCCATCTGCCTGCCCTCCGTAGCCCTGAGCGAGGTCGAAGGGGCGTAGACTGGTTGGATATTGGACATTCACTTCAGTCTGCTTCAGGGATATACCCAGCCGCACATTTTTTATCAACAAAAATTGGCTGGAACCGAGTGAAACGCTGAATCCCTTTTTCAAGCGGAACCCGAACCCACTCGGTTCCAATCAGCGGAGTCGCGTAATCAACAAATTCATCCGTAACATCAATTTTATTCTCACTCAGCCAACTCTGCGGGAATGACCTTTCACTGTTCGCAACTTGCTCCAAAGGAACTTTGTCATATCTCACTGAGTATTCATCGCCCGGCACACGAAGAATCGTAGACATCCAGCCACCACCATCCTTTTCAGCAATTTCAACAGCATGACGTCCGACCTGATATGCTTCATCAAGATCAACTGTTGAGGCATAAACCATGGTGTCGCGCTGATCCGTTCCAACCACCTGACCGCGCGCGGAGCCGCGTGCGGCAAGTCCTTTTGCATTCAGGCTGGTTACAACAACCTGCTGAGCTGTCATCTTGCTGGCCCCGAACTCAACATGACCAAAGCCATCTTTCTCAACACCGAGATCACCAACATCAAAACCCTCGCTCAAGGCCACGATACACCGCTTACTTCGTTTCAGTTCATCATTTACATTGTCCATGAGCTGTTCAAGGGAAAACCCTGATTCCGGCATATAAATCTGAAGCGGCATTTCGCGATCAGGATCAGCAAGGCGCGCTGAAGCGGGAATGAACCCGATTTTTCTCCCCATAATCTGAGTAACGAGCACAGGATCGGCCGGACAGGACCCCGCATTCTCTTCGTTTGCATTTTGAATACAACATGCCCAGTAGCGAGCAACAGAGCCGTAGCCCGGCGTATGATCAATCAGCTTGAATTCCGAATCGCCAACATCGTTATCAATTGTTTTCGGAACTCCGATCGCTACGATATCCAGACCCTGCTCATGAGCAATTATGCTGATTTTATGAGCTGTATCCATGGAATCATTTCCACCGATATAGAAAAAGTACCCGATGTCATGGGCTTTCATCACATCCACGACACGGGCGAAATCCTTTGTTTGTTTCTCCTTGAGCTTATACCTGCATGTGCCGATCGCTCCGGCCGCGGGAGTTGTTTTAAGCAGAGCAATTTCCTTTTTATCCTGTGCTGATATATCAAGCAATTCCTCCTTGAGCACGCCCTCGATACCATGCCACGCACCGTAAATTTTCCCAAAGTTCGAATGGTTTTCCATACACACGTCAATCACACCACGCAAAGAATTATTAATGACAGGCGACGGCCCGCCAGATTGAGCGACAATAACGTTTTTTTGCATATTACAATTCCTTTCCTTTTCAGTTAATGAATTAACAGGACACAGATTTTCGCCACATACGTACGGAACGTCCAAAAAATACAAATTCCTATACGATTGAATTTGACTTGGAATGGAACATAATAAACTCGGCATTTTCAAAAATCAAGAGTAACTCTCCAGTCTGGATTATTCGCAACAAAGACAATTATCAATTTAGAGCTCGGAGTTCGGAACTCGGAATTATCCTGAACAGCATTTCCAGTTCCGCGCTCCGCATTCCGCGTTCACTTTTCAGTGCCTTGGTGTCAGATGAATAGATCAGGCCAGACTAAAAACTGGCGGATACATCAAAAAGCGCAGGAAGCACCGACCTCAAGCCGGCGGCGGGAGTGTTATTTCTTTTTCCAGTTATCCAGAATGAAATCTTTCCATTCAGTCAGTTTCATAAAAAGGTCTTCCGGGTGTTTACTGCAGCCGTGGTCACGACCTGGCAGTTCAATAAGCTTTGCTTTGACCCCGATTTTCAAGGCCTTGTCTCTGATTGCCCTGGCTGCCTCAATGGAACACCCCGTGTCACGGTCACCATTAATTATGAGAAATGGCGGCATGGATTTTTTAATATTATTAATAGGTGAATATTCCTTGTAAATATCCGGAGCTTCTTTGTAAGTACACCCAAGCATAAGTTTCATCACTCCGCTTCCTTTGAAGTCCCTTTCCACGTCACATATACAGGCATTCAGAATTGCAAGATTAATATCGCTGGAAAATTCATTATATCCGCATGGCTTTTCAAACCGTTTATCACCGTTAGTGGCGGCCCCAAGCAGGGCTGACATACTTCCAGCGGAACTGCCGAACGCAACTATCATATTCGGATCAATAGAATATTCTTTCGCTTTTGAACGCACCCAGCGAACACATGTTTTCAGGTCTTCCAGCGCTGCTGGATAGGGACTGTATTCAGGTGGACGGTAATATAAAGAAATAAATACGAGACCATGAAGAGCAAAGAACGCCCCTTGGCGGTCTCCGCACAGGATTGGATTGCGTCCCCTGGCAAAATCATGCATAAATATCACACATGGCCTTTTTGACGCCGGTTCTTTTTCCTTATAATATATATCTGCCTGCAATTTAAATTTGCCATCAGGTTGAGCAATTGTGACATGGTCTTCACGGATGATGTTGTCGGGTAATTTCATTGTTACAAGTTTAGGGTCTTTTTCTAAAAGCGACAAAAATTCTTTCGCAGGAATTCTTTCGAATTTGAGTTTCTTTCTTTTATCAA
>CAZBGF010000341.1:0-2807 GCA_964491255.1 uncultured Verrucomicrobiota bacterium | reverse complement strand
CAGCCCATCACTGAAGAACATCCAGTTGATCCGCAAACAGCTTATCATGCCTCCAAGCTTTTTGGAGAACACTTGATCCGGATTGCCAACCGCCGAAAGGAAATCGGCGCTATTTTACGCTTGAGCTCGCCTATCGGTCCAAAAATGCCTGCAAACCGTATTTTATCAGTATTCATCAAACAGGCGCTGTCCCAGGCACCCATTAAGATCATCGGACAAGGCACTCGCCAACAGAACTACGTGGATGTGCGCGACATTGCACAGGCTGTGGAACTCTGTTTGAAACAACAGGTCAGCGGTCTTTTCAATATCGCGGGAGGAAAAAACATTTCCAATCTTGAACTGGCGAAAACCTGTATACGCGTTTTGAATTCATCATCACCTGTTCAGTTCTCCGGTCAACCCGACCCTGAAGAAGGAGTAATCTGGAATATATCCATTGAAAAAGCTGTCAGGCAATTCGGCTATCAGCCACAATATAATATCGAGAACACTATTCAATCGTTAGCTTTAAAAACGGAGATAAAATAAGGCCACTGCTCAGGTAGGCACAAAGACGCAAAGGCACAAAACTCCAAAGGCACATAGCTCCAAAGGCACATAGGCACAAAGTTTTTATTCATTTTCCTTGGCGTCTTAGCGCCGTTGCGTGAGAATATCTTTTGGTTGCGGCTTTGCCGTGCCGTGTGAATCCGTGGCTTAAAAAAATATAACGTTAGCAATATCCATATAGACATGTCATCCCTACCCGACTACAACAAAATCTGGACCAATGTATATGGCGATTTGCAGGAAATAGGTCCTGCTCATCGCCATATGAAACGCATTACGCGGCGCTTGCTCAGTTCTATAGAGTACGACAGCATTCTCGATGTCGGTTGCGGCATGGGGCATAATCTCCCCTTGTTGTGTGAAGGACGAAATCCGCAACGGATCGCCGGAATCGATATTTCAAGCAAAGCAATCGAACACATGCGAAATACAGTCGGGGATTCTTTTCATCAAATTGACATTCAAAAAGAAAAACTAAACGGCTTATGGGATCTGGTTTTCTGTTCACTCCTCCTGGAACATGTACCAGACGACAAATCGACTTTACGCAACATACGCGCCATGACAGGGAAATACCTGTTTCTATCGACTATAGCAGGCCCATTTGAACGCTACCGCACCTGGGAAGAAAAAATGGGGCATGTACGCAATTATCAAGTTGGGGAATTGGAATCAAAATTAACCGAAGCTGGATTTACGATTGAAAAAGTCATCTACTGGGGATTCCCGTTTTTCAGTCCATTAGTCCGTTTACTTCAAAACCACATGACTCCTGAAAACCGAATGGGGATAACTGAGCGCCTGACCGCCGCGGTCATTTATTATCTCTATTTTCTCAACTCATATCAAAAAGGCGACCTGCTTTTCATTCTCGCCAGAATAAAAAAATAGTTTGACTGTATGTATTCATGGTTGATACTGAAACAGTGCTTTGTTATGATATTTGCCTGCATTCGAGAGAATAAAAAAACAGGCATTATTCACTAACCGTGAACCTGACAACTTTAGTAATTACACCATATGTACAAAATTCCATTTAATCGCCCTTGTTTTGTCGGCAACGAACAGGCTTATATTGGTCAAGCCATTGCTAACGGCCAGATTTCCGGGGACGGCTTGTTCACTAAAAAATGCCATGCATTCCTGGAACAAGAAATAGGTGTAACCAAAGCCTTACTCACCACATCCTGTACCCATGCTCTGGAAATGACAGCATTACTTCTTGATATTCAGCCTGGCGACGAAATAATTGTTCCTTCTTTCACCTTCGTTTCAACTGTCAATGCATTTGTCCTGCGCGGAGCTCGACCTGTTTTCATAGATATTCGTCCTGACACGCTGAACATGGACGAATCTCAATTGGAGCGCCTGATTACGCCACATACAAAAGCCATTGCACCAATGCACTACGCCGGAATCGGTTGTGAAATGGATGCCATTAACCGCATTGCAGCGGATCACGGCGTGTCTGTTGTGGAAGACAATGCCCACGGACTGTTCGGTAAATATAAGGGAAAACATCTGGGCACGTTCGGCAAACTTGCCGCTCAAAGTTTTCACGAAACGAAAAACATTATCTGTGGTGAAGGCGGCGCTCTTCTGATTAATGACTCATCAATGGTCGAACGAGCTGAAATTGTGAGGGAAAAAGGCACGAACAGAAGTCGATTTTTCCGAGGTCAGGTGGATAAATATTCATGGGTTGATATCGGCTCCAGTTATCTGCCATCCGACTTACTGGCAGCTTTTCTATACGCACAATTGGAAAAGAAAGACCATATTCAAGCCAGACGTCGGCAAATATGGGAATACTATAATAAGCATCTGCAGAGCTGGTCCACTGATCATGGTGTAAAGCTTCCGTTTATTCCGAAGCATTGCGAACAGTCATATCATATGTTTTATATGATCTGTAAAACTATTGAACAGCGTCAAGCCTTAATCGATATGTTGAAATCGCAGGGAATACTGAGCGTTTTCCACTATTTGCCTCTTCATCTATCGACAATGGGACGCCGCTTCGGAGGCAAGCCCGGCGACTGCCCTGTCACAGAAAGCATCAGCGACCGTATACTTCGCCTTCCCTTCTATATTGAGCTGACAGAATCTGAACAAGCCGACGTGATATCCGCCATCAAGCACTTCAGGAAATAAACAGGCAGGAATGCCTGTCCTCCTTTGCCTGCCCGCCACAAGCCTTCTGCAAAATAGCTGAATTGGCTGTAGCCGCCCCGTACGTACGGGGCGTTTTAGGC
>CAZBGF010000340.1:0-2815 GCA_964491255.1 uncultured Verrucomicrobiota bacterium | reverse complement strand
CATGTAAACCATGTCATCGTTTTTGAGGCGCTTCATGCTAATAAAAAGTTAATTTTTTTTGAGATTTCTTCACTTTGTGCTTACCTGAGCAGTTACAGAGCATGTTAAATTAAGAAAGTATGTTTATGAACTTACCTGGAGGAGAAATGAGTAATATAAAAGGCGGAAAATGTAATATAGGACTGGCAGAAGAGATAGTTACTCCACCTGTTGGTGTACCCTTAGTAGGGTACACCGATCGAAACTGTACGGGTGTGCATGATGATCTGCATGTAAGAGTCTTTGTGCTGAAGGGCCGGGAAACAGTTGCTATACTGAGCCTGCCGGTAGTTGGTTTTGAAAGTGATTTTACGCTGGATTTGCGGAAGCTTGCATCGCAGAAAACCGGTATAGATGAAAAGCATATCTTGTTGCATGCCACGCATACACATTCTGCGCCGTGCGTGGAAGGTGATTTTAGAAAAATGCTGATTGAAAAATCAGTAGTATCTCTTGAAAATGCATTGGAAACATGTTTTGCGGGTAAAATCGGCGTGGGTTTAACTCAAGTTGATCAATGTGGCAAGAACCGGCGCTATCTGGATTATGGCGGGTTGCCGGTTGATCCTGATGTAGGGATTATAAAAATAGAGGATATGCAGGGACAGATAAAAGCTGTAATTTTCAACTATGCCTGTCATGGCACATGCCTGGATGTCAATAATACTTTAGTGACAGAAGACTGGCCGTATTATGCTATTCAGGCAATAAAAAAACAAACCCAACCGGAAGTTTTTTCTATGTTTCTGGGATCTGCTGCTGGGGATATTAATCCTGGATATAGTGCTGGATTATCCGCTGTAAGCGCTGATATTCCGGTGCGTACCTGGCAAGAAGCCCAACGTATAGGTGAGCGTCTGGGAACGGGTGTTGTTGAAAAGCTTCCTGAAATTGAAACCAGTGATTGCATACGGTTAAAAAACATGACTTCATATGTGGATTTGCCTTTACGGCAAACATATCCTGTAACTATAGCTGAGGCTGAGGAAAAGGTTTCTCAAGCTAAACAACAGCTTAAAGGCAAGGAATTTGCAGATAAACCAAATAAAAAGGTCGTTGAACGCGCCAGGGTTGATCTGTTTTTTGCAGACCTTGTTCTGCAAGGTGCTAAAAAATTTCACTCAGGTGAATGGGGCAAATCAGTGAAGGCAGAGCTTCAGACTATTCTTCTTGGTGATACTGTCATTACAACATTTCCGGGCGAGGTTTTTTTTGAAGCTGCGACAGCCGTTAAAAAAGAATCTCCTGCTGCTAAAACTCTGATAATCGGTTTAGCAAACACCTATGAGGCTAAGGGCTATTTGCCCACGCGGGAAGCTTATGAGGAAGGAGATTATGAAGTCTATGAGTCATACTACAGTGAAGATGCATCTGACACACTGATAGCTGCTTCTGTAAAAGCTGTAAAAGAGATTTGGAATGCTTAACGGATATTACCTTCTTCCGGTAAATCATTCAGTAAACGGCGTTTATGCAGTGGAAAGTAACCACCCGGCCTTCGCCCTTCCGTGGCTACGGCCACGTCAGCTACGCTAAGTGTCAGGCGGGCAGGCAAAGATTTCGCGGATGGCACAGATATTAACGAAAAAAATAATCAGTGAAATCTGTGGTTAAATTCTTTTCTTTGCGATTTTGCCGCGCCATGAAATCCGTGGCTTTTTATATGGTGTTGACTGAATATATACTTCCGGATGCTGCGTCATTGTACTATGTCAGACCATTCGGATGAACTTTGATCATGTTTTTTTCGTTTTTTTTTGTTTGTTATGTTTTAACGGGAATAGTAAAGTATTCAGTATTCATAATTGAATTCGAAAAATCATTCAAGGAGGGTATATATGAAAGTTATAGTAGATAAAGATTTGTGTACTGGTTGCGGGTTATGTTCAGATACGTGCCCGGAAGTCTTCGAAGTCGATGATGCCGTAGTTAAGGTCCTTGTTGACGAGGTTCCTGCAGGTGTTGTGGATACATGCAAAGAGGCCGTGGATAATTGTCCCGTTGAAGCTATCTCTATAAAGGAATAATCTATCGCGTTTTCAGCGATTGAACATGATCCTGCTTTCCAGAAAAAACTGGAAAGCAGGTTTTTTCATTTTCGAGGATGTAAACGTATATGAGAATTGAGACATGGCTTGCCAAGCCATCGTTTTGCAGTGTTTATCAACCGTCCGTCTTTACCTCTTTCACTGTGCTCAAACCGACTACGGCGCGACAGCTTTCGTTCATTGCTGAACTGCGAGCGAAGGTTGGTGGGCCCGGCTGGATTTGAACCAGCGACCAGAGGATTATGAGTCCCCTGCTCTGACCAACTGAGCTACGGGCCCTGAGACTCTGTTTACTGTCCATAATGTAAGGCAATAAATAAGAAACCGTGGCATAAGTTATAGCAATGGTGTACAAAAAGTCAATGGCTCTGTTTATAAATTAATCGTATAGCGTATAGAGGAATTTCAAAGATGTAGCTGCGGCAGTCACTTGCCGCGCCCCAACAGAGTGGGGCGGCTACAGTTATCCGGCGAAAGCCGGACTTAATTTAATGCTTAGGGATTTTCGCGTCGGTCCCGCGTAAAGCCGAGGGGCCAAGCGACCACTTATTCCGATGAAAATCGGGATGACGTGGCAAAAAGGTAGGGCCGCATAATCTGTGCGTCCGAAAATAACTGAGGGACGGCGGGTCCCGCCCTGCCACAGGAAACCAGAGTGGAAAGGTGATGCACAATGACAGCCGGCGTTGGTATGGAGCTCAATGATCTTGTTAAGGCTTTCAGGGGCG
>CAZBGF010000339.1:0-2816 GCA_964491255.1 uncultured Verrucomicrobiota bacterium | reverse complement strand
GGCGTCAGACTCAAATTTCAATCCTCAAAATATTCAATATATTCCTGTGGTTGAAATTTTCGCCTTCTTTGACCTTGACCAAAATTGAACATTTTTCAAAGGTCTCAGGTTGTTAATGTCTCCAACCAACAAGTGTTTCCTTTCAACAGAGCCTCCATAATAGAAATATTCACACCTTTTCTGCTCTGGACGTGTGGCGACACAGACTTTTATAACCATTCATGGCGTTTATCCTAACCATACAACATTGAAGCCTATAATGCAGGCCTATTATGGGATCAGCCTTAGAGAAAACCTATTTTAGTTTGCCAATTTTCATGCAGAATATGATGGTATCATCATATGGAAGGATATTGGCCTACCGTCGATTCGGATCGAAATCCCGGACTTATGTGCAAAAGCTAATGTCTTCCCAATGGATGAGCCAGGAAGAACTTTGCGAGTTGCAGAACAGACTTTTATTGAAATTCGTGAGGCACGCATTTGCCGAAGTCCCATTTTATCAAGACTGGGCGTCGAAAAACTACATAAGTGCAAATGATATAAGATGCATAGCGGATATCAATAAACTTCCAATCATAGAAAAGGAAGAAATCAGGAATGACCCGACCAGATTTTGTTCGCAAAAACACCTCAAAAAAAGAGATGTTTTCACTCTATTTACAAGCGGCACAAGTGGAAAGCCTCTCACTATATTCTGCGATAAAGATTCAAGACGTCGACACTATACGTTCTGGACACGATTACGAAAATGGATGGGTATAGGCTATCGAGAAAAACGGGCTACCTTTTGCGGCCGCATTATCGTTGCCCCAGAACAGAAATCTCCCCCTTTCTGGAGATTTGACCTTTTTGGCCGAAATATCTTATTTTCTTCCTACCACATGTCTGAAAACAATCTCATTTATTATTACAAGAAGCTAAAAGAATATTGCCCCAAAGAAATATTGGGATATCCATCAAGCCTGTTTGCCTTAGCAAAATTCATTGAGAAAGAAGGCCTTGAGTTTCCATGGCCAATATGTGTTTTTACAACAGCTGAGACACTTCTTTCCCATCAAAGGGATACAATTGAGAAGGCTTTTGGGTGTAAGATAATCGATCAATACGGATGCACTGAGATGGCTTTGTTTGTGTCTCAGTGCGAATACGGCAAATACCATGTCCATCCGGAGCATGGCTATTTGGAGATAATCGGAAAGGATGGGTACCCTGTTGGCCCTGGTGAAACTGGAGAGGCCGTTTGCACAGGTTTTGTCAATATGACAATGCCGCTTTTAAGATACCGGCTCGGGGATCGAGTATGCATGTCTTCAGACGTTTGTCAGTGCGGTCGTTCCTTTCCGATTGTTGCTGAGATAGTCGGAAGAATGGATGACATACTGGTTACTCCCAATGGACGGCCTTTAGGACGACTAGACCCCGTATTCAAGGGGTTAGCGGGCATATATGAAACTCAGATTGTGCAAAGAGACAGAACAAGTATCGATATTTATGTTGTTGTTGATTCACGCTTTACGAATAAAAGCAAGGACAAACTCATCAGAGAAATTCAAAAACGAACGGGCAGGGAGATGGAGATCAATCTCCACACCGTTAAGCAAATCTCCAGAGATACTAACGGAAAATTCAGATCAGTGGTATCCACAATTTCAGAAAGGACAAACCAAGGGCTATCATGACAAACAAAGTCCAGGTTGAAAGATGTCATCACTATTCTTCTGCTGAAATTATCAGGACCCTGAATAGATTTGACTCTCTATTTTCTACCTCTGTGAGACCAGGAGACAGAGTTGTCCTCAAACCAAATTGGATCGCGTCCCATCATAAATATAATCCCCAAGAGTGGGCATCTGTGATTACCCACCCAAGGTTCATAACGGGTATCATGGAGAAGGTCCTTCAGTACATGAACGGATCAGGAGAAATAATCATTGCCGATGCCCCTCAAACGGATTCCTCTTTCCAGCAAATTGCTGAAAAGATGCCGTTTAGTGGATGGAAGACCCTAGCAGAGCGCCATGGGGTAAATATAAGAGTAGTGGATCTGAGGGATGAAGAGTGGGTGAATAAGGGGGATGTGGTAGTTGAAAAAAGAAAACTGCCAGGCGATCCTTTAGGATCTGTTGAATACGATTTAGGCCTAAGATCTGAGTTCAGGCATCACACTCCGTCGGCAAAGGGCTATTATGGTGCAGATGACTATAAGACTGCGGAAACAAATGCAGCTCATTCAAAAGGCCATCATATCTACAGGCTGTCGAGAACAGTTATTGGCGCAGACCCTTTTATCAATCTCCCAAAATGGAAAACCCACAAGAAAGCTGGAATAACTTGTTCATTAAAAAACCTTGTAGGAATAAATACTTACAAAAACCTCTTACCACATCATACAGAAGGAACTCCATCTATGGGGGGAGATCAATTTCCTGACAATGATTTCAGTAATTTTCTGGAAGTATATCTGTTGAGATATTTCAGGGAAATTCTGTCAAAATATGAGAAACATGCTCGGCATGCTACACTTATCAAAAAATTAGGAAAGGTCTTTTTTGGAAAAAGCAGTGACAAGATCAGAAGTGCGAATTGGTACGGGAACGATACTATCTGGAGAACAATTCTGGATTTGAATAAGCTTCTTTTGTACGGCAATACAGACGGAACCCTTAGAGATGGTGAAATTAACAAACAGAAGCGCTACTTGTCTTTTGTTGACGGAATAACTGCAGGAGAAGGAAATGGGCCAGAGGCCCCTGATCCGTTTAATGCCAAATTGATAATTGGGGGAAGCAACCCTGTTAGCGTAGATTGCCTCG
>CAZBGF010000338.1:0-2825 GCA_964491255.1 uncultured Verrucomicrobiota bacterium | reverse complement strand
TCCTCTGTCCTCCGTCCTCCGTCCTCTGTCCTCTGCCCTCTGTCCTCCGTCCTCTGTCCTCCGTCCTCCCGCCTTCGCCCTTGTCTGCCCATTGCTCTGCCCATTGCTTCGGCGTGGCACGCTGACTTCTGTCATCTCGGGTTCCTCCTGGCTACAGCGTTCCCGCGCCTTGGAACAGCGCGGATGAAATTTGCAGCCTGTCGGCAGATGCGCGGGATTCGGTACTGAACCTGGAATACCCGTCATTCGTTTATTTCCCAAATTCAACCGGGGAACAGCTGCCAGCAAGCCCAGAGTATAAGGATGAACTGGCCGGGTCAACATTTCTTCCACAGGCCCCGACTCCACAATACGGCCGGCATACATCACATAAACCCAGTGGGCCACATCCGCAACCAACCCCAGGTTATGGGTAATAAGCAAAATGGCCATACCCAGTTCCTCCTGAAGGCGAACGAGAAGGTCAAGAATCTGCGCCTGAATGGTAACATCCAGAGCGGTGGTTGGTTCGTCAGCAATCAAAAGCCTGGGTTGACAGGCAAGTGCCATCGCAATCATAACACGCTGCTGCATGCCACCGCTAAGTTCCTGCGGATAAGCGCGGATACAACGCTCCTTGAGTCCAACCCGCTTCATCAGGCGTATCACTTCCTCGCGAACCGATATTCCTTTCCGGTGCAGACGAATGGCTTCGCCTATCTGATAACCCACGCGGAAAACCGGATTCAGCGAGGTCGCGGGCTCCTGAAAAATATAGGCTATTTCAGCGCCCCGCAGATGCTGCAGGGAAGCGACATCCATACCAAGCACGTCAGTTCCATTAAATACAATCTGTCCACCAGCATAGTAACCGGGAGATGTAATCAACCGGGATAGCGAGAGAGCCGTAACGCTTTTTCCGCATCCGCTTTCTCCGACAAGCGCTACGGTTTTCCTTTCGTGAATCTTGATATTCACGCCATCAACCGCACGGATCGGTTCTGTGTGCGTTCGAAAGTAAACACATAAATTATCTGCGTGTAACAGCATGCGACGCTTACTGGTTGCGACTACTCACGTAGTCAGACTGAAGGTGCTTAGACTGCCACGTCACCCCGTTACGGAGCAAATGGTCCCTTTGGCGCCTTGCGCCGACGGGATAGACTGTTAGCCTTCAGCCTACAGCCTAATCAACCTGAATAGTTATCACTGATTCCTTAATTTTCTCGACCATGATATCAAACCAAAATGGAAATGTCTGGTTTTAATTGCGTGTTTCATCATTTCTGTTTTGCGTCTCCTTCCAAAATAAAACAAGCCAGGGCAATTCGGGCTTTTTTTTATCGTGCCATATGATAAACTTCATAATATGAAGTGCGGTTTTAAGCCTGTTCATCAATGTTATACATGCCTGTTGAATCTGGGCGATCAATGCTGGGAGTTTGACTGCCCGCGAATGCAATGGAGAGGAAAAAAATGCATGGGATTTGAGAACAGGGAACTTCACCAGGAATTCCTGGAATGGCAGAAAGCGCCACATATTAAAACCCGGAAACAATTGCGGCAGGGAGCCGTTCGACAGCATTAAAAAAACGTTTTCTTCAAATTTCCACACTAATGAACTGGAAAAAAAATGACTATTAATGAGCGTGCCCTGCTTGTCCAGGTTATTATAGGCCGACAGAGCAAATCAGAGGCCATTGATTCGTTATCCGAACTTGAACGTCTGGCAGATACTGCCGGAGCCGAGATTATGGGAAGCATTACCCAGCGAAGAACAAAACCGGACCCCAGTTTTTTCATCGGCCAGGGCAAACTTGAAACAATCCAGTTGGCTTGCCGTAAAGTAAAAGCAAATCTCGTTATTTTTGACAATGATCTTACCTCTATCCAGGTCAACAACCTGGATTTATCTATCGGGGTTAAAGTGATTGATCGGACGGAACTGATTCTGCAGATTTTCGCGCGCCGTGCCCGGACTGCTGAGGCCCATACCCAGGTGGAACTGGCCCAGCTTCAGTACCTGGCCGCTCGGATTCCCGTTTCGGAAAAACAGCAGAGATTTCAGGGCGGCATCGGAATGCGAGGTCCCGGGGAGAGTCCGTTTCAGCTTCGCAGATCTCCCATGCTGGCCAGAATTACGCTTTTGAAGCGAAAATTAAAGGCCATTCAGAAACGTCGTCTACGCACCAGAAAACGCCGGCCATGGCCAGTGGTTTCCATTGTAGGATACACCAATGCCGGCAAATCCACCCTGATGAACGCCCTTGCGATTACTAACGCTTATGTTGATAATCGTTTATTTGCCACACTGGATACCAAAAGCCGTATTCTTTGGCTCCCCGATAAACGGCAGGTGATGCTGACTGATACGGTAGGATTTATCCGCCATCTGCCACATGGACTTATCGCTTCATTCCAATCAACACTGGAAGAAATTGGTGAAGCTGATCTTCTTCTGATTGTGGCGGATGCCTGCCATCCATATATCAAGGACCATCTCAATGTTGTGTACACGACTTTGGCGGCAATGCATGCTGATGCGATTCCATCTCTGCTGCTGTTGAATAAAATTGATTCCGAATCAGCAAAACCCATACTCGATAACCTGACCAAAAGATTTCCAAAAGCACTTCCTGTTTCGGCGCTTTATAATCACGGATTATCTAAGCTCAAGGAACAGATTGCGGTCATGATCACGGCCTCAGGTCAGCCCGCCAAACACACGAAAGAACGCCAAATGAAAACACCAAATATAAATCCTTGATAAACACTATTTCGCACAATCTTTACAGTACTGTAAAGAATTGTGTGTAAAAAGGAATGGGAGTAGTCAAGAGGAAATT
>CAZBGF010000337.1:0-2829 GCA_964491255.1 uncultured Verrucomicrobiota bacterium | reverse complement strand
TATCGGCGATCCGCTTCTATCTAAAAGTACACACTTTTCTTGACAGTGCCTTTTTTGATGCTCACAAGGATTCACATTGAACAAATTCGCCTGCTGTGATAGAATTGTTATGTATTCAAAAGAAAAAAGGAGGAAATTGTTTAAGATAGTAGAAGTTGAAATCGAAAAGAACGGTGAAGTTCACCTGAAAAAACGTATCCACCTTATTATATCTAATATATGGAAAAATCAGCCGTTTATTACAAACGCGGAAAATCATAGTCAAGGTTTTCCACTTATGCGGTTTTAGTCGTAGTAATAGCTGGAGCATTTTCCTTCTGTATATGTCAATATGATGGAAAATTTTCCGCCTATAACTCTGTTGGACAAAGAAGATGATTGAGATGAACACGCCCAATATGATACGTTCTCAAACATGAGTGCCAAGCCCAAAATACGCTTTATCGACCTATTCTGCGGAATTGGTGGCTTCCGTATTGCCGCTCAAAGAGCGGCGACACTCATGGGCGCCAACCCTGAGTGTGTACTCTCCTGCGATATTGATGAAGCTTGTCAGGATGCCTACGAGGCGAACTTCGGAGAAAGACCGTTTGGTAACATTGCAGAAATTGATGCCAAAAACATTCCCTCCCATGACGTTTTACTTGCAGGTTTCCCGTGCCAACCTTTCAGCATAATCGGACACCGTAAGGGGTTTAGCGATACAAGAGGAACGCTCTTTTTCGAAATTGCCAGGATTATCGAAGCAAAAAATCCAAAAGCCTTTGTTCTCGAAAATGTCAAAATGCTAAAGGGGCACAATGGAGGGAAAACGCTGAACCGTATCATGGAAGCCTTGCGTGATCTTGGCTACACATGTGACTACCGTATCCTAAACGCACTTGATTTCGGGTTGCCTCAAAAGCGAGAGCGCGTCTTTATCGTTGGATACAAGAAACGATGTTCGTTTACTTGGCCAAACGGAGGTGTTCAAATGGAGCCTCTAACCGCAATACTGGAAGACGATGTGCCCAAGCAGTACTTTGCCTCTGACTATATCAGGAAGAATCGGCTGGCAAAGCATTCGCCCACCGATGAACCGACGATTTGGCACGAAAACAAATCAGGGCATATCAGCGCATACCCCTATTCTTGCGCGCTTCGCGCCGGGGCATCCTACAACTATCTTCTCGTGAATGGAGAACGCCGCCTTACCCCTCGGGAAATGCTCCGATTGCAGGGTTTTCCTGATTCTTTCAAAGTTTTCTGCAACTATAGCCAGACAAGAAAGCAGGCAGGAAACAGCCTGCCGGTGCCTGTTGCGCAAGCTGTGCTTTTTCAGCTTTTCGCAGCCCAAGGATGGCATAATGGGATTTACGACGAAGCTTTGCGAAAAGAAAGCACTGTTCATGGTCAAATGATTCTTTTGGAAAGGAGAGCCAAGTATGGCGGCAAGAAAAAGCCCAAGACTGCGCACTGTTGAGAAATACAAGCCTCCTTATCCGCTGAACAAGTTTCCTTCGGATTTTCCTATTCGGCTTGGGAAAGAGATTATTTTCTACTTGGCGACACGGCGGACGCCAAGAATAGAGGGTAATGATTGGGAAGAGATTTTTGCACGAATTGTTGATGCCCAATGGAAACCATCAAATGTAGGGCTTGATGATGTTATTCTACAGCAAACAGCATGGGGCGCAAAGACTGTCAAGAATCCCAAGCCAACGACGGTTAAGAAAATCCGGCTGATTTCCGGGCGAAACTCCCCGGTCTATTCTTACGGCGACGAGAAAGTTACAGAGCGTGATGAGCACGAATTAGGCGGGAAGATTCTGGAGATTTGGAACGAAAGAGTTTCTGCCGTAAAGAAGCAATTCAAACATCTTCGAACGGTCGTCTTAATTAAGGGCGAGGGATTGCGAGAAGTTGCCGTATTCGAGTTTGATACGGTTAGATACTTGCTGGACGATTACTGGTGGCAATGGAATGACAGGAAGAATCTGGAAGGGTACAGTAAGTCATCAGACGAACATGTTTTCACATGGCAGCCGCATGGATCTCAATTCACCATTATTGAAGATGTGCCAGACAAGAGACTTGCTATCAGAGTTAGGAAGCCACCCATTGTCAATAGCGCAAAGGTTCTCAAAGAAATAGATTTTGATGAATCTTGGGTGGAAGTAATCTCTAAGCCTTGAGCATATGGATACAGTTTCCAAGGAAGAACGTTCTCGCATAATGGCCCAAGTCAAAGGGTCAAGAAACCGGTCAACGGAACTAGCTTTCATTGGATTGCTTCGCAAAAATGGTATTACGGACTGGCGGCGCAACTACCCCGTTTATGGACATCCTGATTTTGTATTTCCAAACTTCAAGCTGATCGTGTTCATTGACGGCTGTTTTTGGCACGCCTGCCCCAAACATTGCCGAATGCCATCGGGGAATAAAGAATATTGGGAGCAGAAGATTTCACGTAATGCCAAGCGTGACCGAACAATCACGAACAAGTTGAAACGAAAGGGATGGACCGTCATTCGCTTTTGGGAACATGACATGAAGGGATGCCGGGGATTCACTCGAAAGATGAACCACCTGAGACAAATTGTCCAACAAGACAAATCCACCGTACGCGGTGACCCGCGTCGGTGATGCGCAATGTTCGAATCAAAGAAGAATTGACTCGCGCAAAGGCGCAAAGCCCGCAAAGGATTGATAAGAATAGGAATGACCCGAGAGAGACACCCCGTACGTACGGGGTGCGTTGGTACTTGTAGACCACCAGGCTCTGAAATATCTTTCCTTGGCGAGCTTGGCGTCTTGAGCGAAGCGGGCGAGAGAAATCCGTAATTCGAA
>CAZBGF010000336.1:0-2833 GCA_964491255.1 uncultured Verrucomicrobiota bacterium | reverse complement strand
TGAAAACGGAATATGAATCAATTTAACCCGGTAGAACCGCTCAACTTAGGTTATATGAATATTTTGCTTGACGCCATACCCTTAGGCGGCCTGATGACAGGAATCTCCCGGTATCTGCGGAGCCTCTATCTCCAGCTTGAACGTTTGCCCGGGGTGAGTGTTTATTATTTTAATGGCCGTTCTTTGACAAAACAAATGCCGGACCAAACAAGACCAGATTTCTGGATCAAGACAACTTCATTTGTCGACAAGTTCCCTGATCCATTGATCTTTGGGTTCCGGGCGGCTGCCTGGCTCTCCTATGAATACAAGATCAGGCGGCGTATTTGGAATGGCAGTTTCAGTGTCTACCACGAGACTGCCTTTACGCCATCTGCAATCAAGAATGTCCCGCAGGTGTTTACGATTTACGACCTGTCGCTGACAAAATTTAGGGAGCTGCATCCCAAGGAGCGGGTCTGGTTTTCAGACATTTTTTTGAAAAATCGTTTGGGCTACGCGAAACACATAATAACGATATCCGACTTCGTTCGCTCAGAAATCTGCGATGAACTGCACCTGCCTCCTGAAAAGGTGACAGCTATACCCTTAGCCCCTGACCCCTTCTTTTTCCCACGAAAAAGGGGAAAGGCTGAGGTAGTAGTTAAGGCATTAGGCTTGCCCCGGGACTATATCTTATTCGTAGGAACCCTTGAGCCTCGAAAGAACCTTCCCATTCTGATCAAGGCGGCAGCGGTATGTGAAAGCGACATCCCGATAGTCCTTGTGGGCTGGGAAGGGTGGGGCAGCGAAGAGTGGTTAGAAAAGGTGAAAGATCAAGGGCTCCAAAATAGAATATTTACCACTGGCTATGTGGATGAAGAATCGCTTGCCTGCCTTTATTCCAATGCCTTAGCCTTAGTATTTCCGAGCCTGTATGAGGGGTTTGGACTGCCGGTACTTGAAGCCATGTCATGTGGATGCCCGGTGATATGTTCTGATGCGGCCAGCCTCCCGGAGGTGGCCGGGAATGCCGCTCTTTTAATTGACCCCGCTGAGTTTGAGGATTTGGCTGTGGGTATTGATAAGATATTAAGTGACAGCGCATTACGAACGGATCTGATTCAAAAGGGTTTTGAAAGGGCAGCACAGTTTAGCTGGGAGAGAATCGCCAGGCAGACTCTGGAGGTGTTTAGGTCTGTGGTGGACCAAGGTTGATGAACTCGTAAAAAGTCAGAATGCACCCGTTATTGTCATTCCCGCGAACGCGGGAATCCAGGAAAATTAACCACTTCTGGGCTCCCGCGTGTGCGGGAGTGACGGTCTTGGAGACTTTTTACGAAACCATCAAGGTTAAAACCGCAAAAAAGCGCAAAAGTTAAATCTGGCCTGTTGTAATATCAAGAAGTTATGAGCGAGAAAAGTTCGGTGCCTATGTTTTCACAAAAACGTCAAGATTGATGGGGTCGAAAAAATTAGGTGCCGAGGCCCTTTGTTCACATTTTTGCGAATTTTGCGCCTTTTTGCGGCTGCATTAAAATAAGTCCATGATAAAAGCCGAAAACATCACCAAGGAGTTCAAACTCTACCACAGTCCTGCGGACCGTCTCAAAGAGATCGTCCTGCGCAGGACTTTGCACCGAAGCTTTCACGCCCTCAAAGGGATCAGCTTTAAAGTTGAAGAGGGTGAAACCTTAGGCATAGTCGGACAAAACGGCGCCGGGAAATCGACCTTGCTCAAGATACTCACAGGGGTTCTATTACCAGATTCGGGCGCAGTGCATGTGGATGGGAGGATCACCGGGCTCTTGGAACTCGGCACAGGCTTTAATTCGGAGTTTACCGGAGTTCAAAATATCTATCTTAATGGCACATTGCTCGGGATGTCCAAGGAAGAGATCAATGAGAAACTTGAGACAATCGTAGCCTTTAGCGAGCTTGGCGACTTCATCGAGGAACCGCTCAAGACTTACTCTTCAGGAATGGTCATGCGTCTGGCCTTTTCAACCGCAATTCACGCTAATCCCAAAGCATTCGTGGTAGACGAGGCCCTTTCTGTCGGTGACGCCTATTTCCAGCAAAAATGTATGAGGAAAATCAAAGAGTTCAAAAATAGCGGCGGGTCGATAGTCTTTGTATCACATGACATGAATGCAGTGAAGGTCTTGTGTGACAGGGCGGTTTTTCTGGATCACGGCGCGGCCGTCGAAGAAGGGGACCCTGATAAGGTAATCAACACCTATAATTTTCTTTTAGCAAGAAAGGCCAAAGGCAAGGAAATCCAAGTCTGTGATCCCTCAGAAGCCGAAAAGAGCTACGGAAATCTGAAAGTGGAGATAGTTGATGCAAAGATGCTGAACAGGTATAATGAGGAAAGTGAGGTCTTTGTTTCAGGTGAAAAATGTATTGTTGAAATTGGCCTCAAGGCCAACGAAGCGGTGGATGACGTAACGGTCGGCATATTGATTCGGGACAGATTTGGCCAGGATATTTTCGGGACAAATACGTATCATCTGAATGTGCCCATAACCCTCAGGGCGGGTGAGAGATGCCGGGTCAGATACATCATGGATGAGTTGAACCTTGGACCAGGCAATTATACTCTGAGCCCGGCTGCACACAAAGATGAAACCCATGTGGGTGAATGTTATCAATGGGTGGACGTACTCAAAACCTTCGAGGTAGTTGCGGGCAACGATTTCCATTTTATTGGTTTTTCAAGGCTTAAGCCCCGAGTTCAGGTGGACAGCGCTTAGAAATTTTTTGATCCCAGTCAGAAATCCCTACCCGGGTAAATACTTTTCTTTGCGAGCTTTGCGCCTTTGCGAGAGACCTTTTTGGTTCCGGTTTATCC
>CAZBGF010000335.1:0-2836 GCA_964491255.1 uncultured Verrucomicrobiota bacterium | reverse complement strand
AAAGAAACCTGGAGAACCGCATTGAGTTAATGAATATTGAAATGAAAGAAATGAGCGTCCAGGAAAAGTAAAACAATCAAGTTAATAGGACGCAGATTTCCGCAGATACACTCAGATTTAAAATTCTGACAATCGGCGTTAATCTGCGTCCCAAAAATACAAATTCCTAAAGGGTCAAGATATGGGATGAAAACTTTAAGGAGGTTGAACCATGAAACGTATTCTAAAACTAATGACCGTTTTTTTCATGCTCGCGTTTGCCGCTTCTCTTCACGCGGACACAGAACCAATTGAAGTTGGAATTTTTGTCGGGAAACATAACAAAACGCATGCTGATAACGTAACCAGAGTGATGAAAGACAGTCCCGGAATAAAACTGGAGCCGTTTTATGATATTGCGGATATCTCCAAATACAGGACCGTAATATTCTGGAATCTAATCGACGTCGGAGAGCAGCCTGAAGACTGGGCTGAACAGATGGTCAAGTATTGCGGCGCTGGCGGCGGCTTGATTCTTATTAGTCGAATCGGAAACCGACTTGGTAAATCTTCATTAGGTCCCAACCGTTTTAATGGATTTGCTTTGCGGTCTGTTGTATGTGAGCAAGGCTGGCCACGTGGTAAAGAACTGAATGTTGAGATAATAGAACCTGAACATCCCGTTGTAAAAGGCATAAAGTCTCCATATCTTCTAAAGCACGGGGGGGTGTTGCCGACATTAGCAGTCGGGCCGCAAGGAAAAACCCTGGCCGTGTATCAAGACAAGAAATCCGCAATTGTAGTCGGGGATTTCGGGCGAGGCAAGGTTGTGGCTATTAACGCGATCTATCCTCTCCGTCACAGCTGGAAAAAAGGGTGGCAATGTCCTGAAGCCGAGCGTGCTTTTATCAAAAAATTCCTGGTCAACTCCATAAAGTGGACCTCGACTCCGGCTGGAAAAGGCATTGAAATATCCGCGGTCGATAAGAAGCTGATGGAGAAAGTCAACGCCATTATCGCGAAATCTGAAGCGGCAACAAAAGCCAATGAAGAGGCAATTAAAAAGTACCTGGGTACTGTTAAAAATAACATAGGGAAATGATTAAACCGCGGATCACATCCGGCAGCTGCCGGACCAAGTGGCCACTTGCTTTGCGACGCGGCAATCAAGAAAGACTTTTTCACAGAAGATCGCTAAGATCGCGAAGAAAATATAAGAATATCTACCAATTTCCCATGAATACTTTGCGCCCTTCTGTTCAATAATTCTTATTGTTTTAATTAGTTGAACGGAGTCAAAATGAAATCTTGGAGTTTTATAGCTGTTTCGGATATCCAACCAGGATCACCAGAATTTTTTCGTTATGCTCCGGCATGGATGGAAAACTGCTTGATGATCTGAAGTGTCGTGTGTCAAAATTGACGTGAAAGGATTCAATGACCGTTATGAAGAAATTCGATTATGACTTCACAGGATGTCTATTCCCAAAACCACTCACCCCTCAAATGTGGTCTACTATCCGGCAATCCATCATGGAGAAAACATTGGAGCTTCTGGGGCAATTCCCTGATCATCGTTGTCCAATAACTCCTCGAATTCTGGATGAAAGGCAGTTCCCTGGCTATCGGCGACTTCATATCAGCTATATGAGCGAACCTGATGATGCGATCTACGCATACTTGTTGGTGCCTGACAATGGGCCGCGCGTCAAACCGGCAATCATTGCTATTCATACCTCAACTGGTCATGGAAAAGATTGTACCGTCGGCGTGGCGGGAATCGGTCTGAATGACACGCCGGATAAGGACATGGCTTATGCGCTTGACGCTGTTTCCCACGGATATGTAACGCTGGCTCTGGATATGGATACGATAGGGGAACGGGCGCGGGATGGAAGACTATGGGATACCCGCGAGTTTTATAAGAAACACCCGAACTGGTCCGCGATGGGAAAGGCAGCTTGGGATATATCGCGCAGTGTGGATTACCTCCAGACACTCCCATTTGTTGATAAAGAGAATATTTATGTAATGGGCCATTGTTACGGGGGATATTGTTCCGTATTCGGCGCAGCGCTCGATCAAAGGATTAAAGCGCTGATTACCAGCAGTTCCCTCTGGACGTTTCGCACAGGGAAGTCTACTTGGGCCAAAGACCCTGAAGACCCCGTTGCGATCGGCCAGGTCCGTAAATATTATGGTGAGAAGGCCGGTGTCTATGTGCATATTCCGAAACTGCGTGATTATGTAGGGAACGGTATCGATGAAATTTTAAAACCCCTGCCGGTGGACTATTATGAAATTGCCGCGCTCATTCCGCCCCGTGGTTTTTTTGTTTTTATACCGTCCGCAGATATCCCACGGCCGGACAGTCCGCATTATTCATTGAGCAAGAAAGTGACATCGCAGTCGTTGGCTTCGCTGGAAACGTTATATACGCTCTATGGCGTACCTGAACGGTTCGCGGTATGGACCTGTGAGAGCGTCCATACCTGGCCTTCTGATGCAAAAAAACAGGCTTTCCAGTTTCTGGAAAATATCTCCACTCACGGATATATGTCGGATAACAAGAAGTATAATGGCGGTAAGAAAGGCACAAAGGCACAGGCGTGGGGAGGAAAGATCGCGAAGAAAAATCTAGCCAAAGATATTTGAAATTTTGACATTATTCCCTAGCCGACCCCGATCGCCGATCAAGATCGGCTCCTACACGGAACGACGATGTAGGAGCCCCGAATGTTCGGGGCGATTGTATGCGCTTGCCGATAATTTTGTCAAAAAAATCAAAGTTTGCAGGAGTCTAAACAATCAATAACAATGGAAGGAAACATGATGTTTAAGATCACGCGTGAGGCGC
>CAZBGF010000334.1:0-2841 GCA_964491255.1 uncultured Verrucomicrobiota bacterium | reverse complement strand
TGATATCCAGAATGATATTCGAATAATCGGTCGCCAGCGTCAGGCGCTCCTCAATCTCCGCTTTCCCGCCCAGGTGACTGATCACCAGCGTAAGCCGCGGAACCGTTTTCGCGATCATCCGGTGGACGGCGTCGGTCTGATGATGGATCTGCAAAACAACATTTTCGGATTCGAGCAGACGCAGCATGGTCTTGAAACGCGGGTGCTCCGCCGACCAGCCGGTCAGGTAGGGACAGACTTCGCCAACCCAGCAGCTCCCGGCCTTGAGGAAGGTTTTCAGGTCGCGCCGGGCCTGGGCCAGGAACGAGGGATGTACGATGCACGCCGGGAGTATTCGCAGCGGACGCGACGCCGCGGGCCGCGCCAGTTTCAGGGCACAACGATTGCCGGCGGCAAGCTGACTTGCGGTCTTGGCCAGAACGGCAGTAATGGAACTCTGGATGCCGCCATGAATTCCGGATATGTGCAGGAAATCCAAGTAGTCCCTGTAATTGCTCAGCATTGGCGTCCACTGGAAAACGGATCCATCCTCGGCCGGCCCATGTAAATGACAGTCGAGGACGGGAATGGTTGTGGCACGCGTTTTGGATTTTCGATCATGCATAACGAGCATAATATGGCATTGATGATCAGTGCTTGTCAATGCACATTAAATCCAATATCTGAAAAAATGCCGCACGAATATGATAAAAGAACAATCAGTTATGCCATTGCAAATATTTCAAGCCTGATGTATAAATTTGCATTAAAGGAATACAGGGCTATATTCGCTGCCAGTTCCTACTATAAAGCAACCAAGCGGTAGCGAGGGTTACCATAGGATACAGGTGAATGTAGTAGCGGCTGACTCAGGTGGTAAATGGGAAATGTCGAATAAATTCTCGTGAATGATCATGAATGTTTTTTCTGACAATATAAGCAGATTTAAGCACATGAACCGGAGAGCAAAGACAGCTCTGTTTGTGACTGTTTTGAATGTGGCGCTTACGGTTTTGAAGTTTATCGCTCATTCTCTGACAGGGAGTGTGGCGGTACTGGCTGATGCATGGCATAGTTTCGCAGATATCACGACCTCAGCGCTTGTGCTTTTCAGTATTATCGGGATCACACGAACCCTTGGCATGTCAAAACAGTCAGGCCAATCAGAAGACTCAAATGACAGGGATATTCCGCCTCATTCCGAGTCCCTGTTTGAGAAAAACGGTCATGAGGCATCGGTATCCGGTAATGCGACCGCACGTTTTTCAAAAGAGTTGAAAGTTGCTTTTGGAATTGGACTCTTTCTCTTGACAGTATCAGTATTGATTTTTATAAAAGCTGCCAGGCCTTCCGTAACTAGCGTGTCTAATTCAATGGTGGTGGGGATATTGTTTCTGGTTTTTTCCTTCTGTTCATACGGAATCTATCGTTATGAGACCCGTGTTGGACAATTGGAGAACTCAATGGGATTGATGGCTGACGGGATGCACTCAAAAGCGGATATGATTGCATCCCTGTTGACTGGCTTATCGCTTCTGCTTTACACATTCGGATTGGATGTGGACCGGTTTGCGGCTTTGCTGATCGGGCTGTTTATTTTTTACATTGCATCTGAATTGCTCGTGAATTCGATTGTTTCGTCACGAAAGCCGACCGGCCAATCAGCTTACCTATATAATTTTCCCGTTATCATGGCTTCGATCCTACAGCCGGCATCATGGAAGGCAATGGCTGATGCCTTGAGCAAAAAATTAAATCTGGGGCAGACGGGGTCTAAAATTATAAGCAGAACAGCGAAATTAGCGGTGTTGGGCGTTGTTCTGGCAGTAGCATGGATTTTGGCTATGAATTGTATTTACGTTATCGGCCCGAAGCAGGAAGGAATTGTTGAGCGTTTTGGCCGGCCATTGCATTATGGACAAAGCGTTTCTCCAGGTCTCCATTTTAAACTTCCGTGGCCAGTTGACAAAGTGATCAAGAAAGATGTGAAGACCGTTCGCGCCGTTAATATTGGAACCGTTGGCAGCGAAAATATTTACGCTCTTTTATGGACGCGTAAACACGCTCATGAGGATCCTTTCCTTTCATCGAACAATAGTTTTTTTTATCCTTATGTAGTAGTTAATTATATTGTAAAAGATATTTTTCAATACACTTATCGTCATCAATTCCCAGACGAGCTGGTCAAAAATGTTGCGAATCGTGTCATCTCCGGCATTTTTGTTACAAAATCTTTTTATGAAATTGCCACAACGTACCGGAGGCAACTGGAAATCGATGTTGTCTGTCTGCTTCAAGCTGACCTGAACCGACTCGGCTGTGGAATCGAGATTGTGGATGTGTATCTCAAAGATATTCATCCGCCGATTCCGATAGCGCCCTCGTTTGAACAAGTAATAGCAGCTTTTCAGGAAAAACGTCAGATTATTAACGATGCCCATGGTTATCGAAATAAAGCGATTCCCCGTGCTCGCGGCAATGCCGTCAGGGCGGAAAATGAAGCCATTGCTTATTCCATTGAGAAGCGTCAAAACGCGGCAGGTGAGACAGCGCGATTTCTGTCGCGACTGGCTGCTTTTCACAGCGAAAAAACAATAACCCGGAAACGATTGTATTTAGATGCGATGAAAGATGCGTTGGCAAAGAACCGGAAAATTCTGATTGATCCATCATCGGGAATACCGGAACTATGGATTGGTTTTCAAGATTTTACAAGTATGAATTCATTCGATGATAATGATTAGGAGCTGATAAAATGAAGATTAAATTATGTCTTATATTGATCCTGTTGCTGGGGTTAATCTGCCTCATCTTCAGTTCATTTACCGTGAACGAAACTGACTATGCCATTGTTACACAGTT
>CAZBGF010000333.1:0-2861 GCA_964491255.1 uncultured Verrucomicrobiota bacterium | reverse complement strand
TGAAAGCTTTGTGGTATTTCAACGAGCTGAAAAAAATCCTGCCGTGGAACCCAAGAGCAGAAAAGAGCCGGAGCATTGTGATTAATGACCTGGAAAAAAACGGTATACACAGCTATCAGTAATCAGTATATGGAAACCACAAATTTCTTGGAGCCACAAAGCCGCCAAGGAGAATTTAACCACAGATTTCACAGATGACACCGATTGTTATCACTCATTTACACCACGAATATCACGACAAAATCTGTGAAATCTGTGATTCCTTCCCCTCCCCGCGAAGGCTGGTGCACGGGGCGGGGATCGAACCCGCACGACATTGCTGTCATTAGCCCCTTAAACTAACGCGTCTGCCATTCCGCCACCCGTGCATTTCAAATCAAAGCCTTTTTTTGAATGGATATAAAAAGCATAACATGGTTTAAAAGTATAGACCAAGATAAAAATAGTTCAAATATGGAAATCCACAGAATAGTTTTCCGACGTTGACTCTACATTCGAATCTGTTACCATACATTTGACATCCAAATAGATAAACATTCTCCACAGATGACTATGCGCAAAGAGTGGCGCTGTGTGTCATGATAACCCGCCACAGGCGTGTGAAAACTCTTGGCCGATGCTCCGAGTGGGCAGGTAGGCCTGTCCTATAGCGTTAGCCGACGTTTTATGGCAAAAGTGAGTAAATAATGACAAAAAGCATTGAACACGAGGAAACTGTACATGTTAAAGCGGAAGATTTTCTTCCAGCCACCTCAGCGTCCAGCCCTGAAATGGAAATGCTGAAAATCATTCTCGATCAATTAGTGGAAAACGAACGAAAACGCGTTCGAAATGAATTCATCCGACTCATGTTTTTAATTCTCATTACTTTTCTTATTCTTCTCACCGGCGGATTCTGGCTGGCGCAGAATATACTCCAGAAACTGCAGGATGAACGACTGCATGCTGAGCAATCATGGAATAACATGATTCAATATCTTCCTGAATACACTAATGCATCACGCCTTATGAAAGTGCCAGTCAAATCCAAACAAAGCAGGATTCAAAATATAACACAGAGAAAAACCGCTCAAAAGGAAACTTCCGACGAAGTTCAACATGTCATTTTCGAGCTCAAGGGAAAAAATAAAGTTCTATCGGAACTGGTCAGAACTCAGAATGAAAATATCAAATCATTGATACTGGAAATGCTGAACAAGAGAAATAAGGATATTCAGGAACTGCATGCCGGAATTAACGAGAAAAATACAACCATGACCACGAGAGAGATTCCCGAACAAAAGCACTCAGAGCGCTCGATAAGTCCAGTAGCCAACACTGTAAAAAACACTGCAGGCAATAGTCTTATTATCCCGGCACAAGGGGACATCCCCCTTCGCGTTCCAATTCCAATGCCATAGACTGCGCATAATGTCAAAGAGTATAGTCAATAGCTCTCGCCTTCGAAAAGATAAAGACGAATCCAAACAGGAACTCGAAACAGTCGCGGGAATCGTCGATCATATCGTATTTCGCTCTGAAGACTCAGGTTACACTGTCTGTGTGCTTAAAACACCGGAAAGCAGAGATGGAATCGTGATCGTTGGAAGATGCGCCACAATATGGGCGGGAGAAAACCTGACCGCTGAAGGACACTGGAAGCAGCATAAAGTCCACGGCTATCAATTTCAGGCCACACGCATGACATGCGTGGAACCACACTCGCCCGCCGGTATCCAGAAATATCTGGCAAGCGGACTCATTCACGGAATCGGTGATGTGCTTGCCAGGCGACTGGTCAAAAAATTCGGCATAAACACTCTCAATGTTATCGAGAAAGAATCTGCCCGACTTCTCACCGTTGAAGGAATTGGAAAAAAACGACGCGATCAAATCAAAAACGCGTGGAATGAACAGAAAGCGGTTCGAGAAATCATGATTTTTCTTCATTCCAATGGTGTGAGCACTGCCCAGGCCATTCGCATTCACCGGGCATATGGCGATGATGCAACTGCCCTGGTCAAAGAAAACCCTTACCGGCTCGCGTCTGACATTTGGGGCATTGGATTTAAAACAGCGGATCAAATCGCGATGCACATGGGCATTTCTCCACAGTCGCTCACACGCGCGCGTTCCGGTATTCTTTATTCCCTGCAAACACTGATGGATGAAGGCCATTGTTTTTGCCTGCGAAACCAACTGCTGGCGCTTGCTGAAAAACTCCTCTCGATTCCATGTGATATTTTGCAAAAAGCGATTGACCTTGAACTCACAGCCGCATCGCTTATCGAAGAAAATGAACATGTTTATTTAGCGCCGCTTTACCACGCCGAAACCGGCATCACATCACATATCCAGCGACTCCAGCAAACACCATCCCCTGTCGCGTCCGTGGATACTGATAAAGCTATTTCCTGGGCGGCAGACCGCATGAAGCTCTTGTTCGCGCCGGAGCAGATTGATGCCCTGAAAATGGCGATCACTTCTAAAATTTCCATTATCACCGGCGGCCCCGGTGTTGGAAAAACAACCATAATCCGCGCGTTGGTAGATATCTTTTCGGCAAAAAAAATGAAAATTTGCATGGCCGCGCCTACAGGCCGTGCCGCAAAACGTATGGAAGAAACCACACACCGACAAGCCATGACTTTACACCGAATGCTCAAATTCCTTCCTTCCACCGGCGCGTTTACTTTTCATGCGGACAACCCGCTGACCGGCGACGTCTTCATCCTGGACGAGGTATCCATGATTGACACCGTTTTGATGTATGCATTCCTGCGCGCATTGCCCGGAACAACTCGTATGATCCTGGTTGGCGACGCCGATCAATTGCCAAGCGTAGGACCGGGTAATGTACTTCGAGACATGATTACCTCCAA
>CAZBGF010000332.1:0-2865 GCA_964491255.1 uncultured Verrucomicrobiota bacterium | reverse complement strand
AGGATCGCTTGTGGCGACACGCAGAATACCTTTCTCAACGGCCATTGGAACAACGTTATTCTGGAAAACGACCTTGGCCGGCAACTGGTTCAGAACATCCGGTTCAATGATGATATCATTCAGCCGGACAAATGGAAAACCCAGGACATTGCCAATGGCTTCAAGAAATGCTTCCTCGGTTGCGTATTCTTCTTCCACAATCCGGCGCGTAATGGAGTCTTCTTTATCGGGTTTGTGTTCCAGCAGAGCTGATAACTGTTCTTCTGTAAAGAGCCCTGTTTTTTTGAGAAGTTCTGATAATCGTGTTTTTGTCGTAGATACCATATGGGTATACTTTAGAATCAATATGCCCGTTTGTCAATCTTACATCGTTCGCCTCAGCCGCGAAGAATCGTGGAAGACTACACGTAATGACGGGTTACGTCCTGGGAGCTTTTGGTTTTTTCTTGCGTTTTTTTGCGGAAGCAGACGGAGGATCGACGGGGATCGTTCGAAACAGTTCGATCACGCTTGTCGGGTGGCTTCCTGTCAGCATGGCTGGCGGCTGATCCTCGAAGGCCCTGAAACGTTTTGTCATTTTAAATGGTGGATGAAGCGGAATCAGGCCGAAGGATTCCGTCTTGAATCGGCGAACGGCGCGTTCCGCGCCTTCACGGATTTTTGCACGGACACGCACTGGATGAATATGAATGGCGCCTGTATTGCGCACGGCATATTCCATGGTATTGCACTCGTCACCGGTCCCCGGCATGACCCCGTGCTTGACTTCCACTGTTTCAATTCCAGGCACCAAAGCCTGCGCCTCGGCACAAAATGCGCGGTCTCCGGAACCGAAAATGGAGCGAATACCCAGTTCGCTGGCGCACATGGCAAGCTGTCCGAATTCACCAATCGCAGTTCCGTTGACCATGTATTCCAGCTTGCGCATGGATCCGGTGTGCGCCAGATGTGCAAATGGTGTGCGAGCCATGGCATGCTGTCCGATCCAGACAATGGCATCAAATGTAGCATCCAATTCATAGGGATATCCATTACTTAACCCGCGCAGCAAATCCGCACGGCTATCCAATAGAACAGGGTTGATGCCGCCGGGGCCATGACCATCCGTCACCAAAAATTCGGTTGCGCCTGCGGCGCTGAAGCCTTCGATTGCCGCATTGACCTCCCGCGTTAGTAATTCCTTAGCTAAATCGTAATTTCTCCCATCACTATGGCACCAATCGAGTGAATTCAAAACCCCAGACACACCCTCCAAATCCGTCATAATAAAAATCTTCATATCAAAATCTCCTTACTTATGGTTTGTTTTCGACTTCTGTAAAATTAACAAAAAAACGTCTAAAACGTTATCCTCGGCTCGGCAAGGATGCCTCGCCCTACCTTATGTAACATTTAGGCATTCAACAGGTAGGGCGAAGTTGCCTGCCCGCCGTAGCTACCTGAGCGAAGGCCAGGTCTCGATGAGCCGTCGGTCTCTTTATTCCTTTTCATAATGTATTTTGCAGAACTCTAATGGTTCTGTTTAGCTCCTTAAATTTCAATTCTTTGAGTAAATGAGTTAAACAAATTTGTGTAGATATTGCAAGTTGTACGCGTTCAAAAATTTTAGTGTTCAGTGTTTCCGGTAATCCGGCAGTCAGGCAGATTACCGCGCCAGAGGCGTGGCAAGCACGGATCTTGCCTCGAAATATCCTCCAGAATTTCCTTTCTAAGGTCGCACAAAGTGTGAATACGATAGAGAGGGTCTCTTGCAATGTTTGGTAAATGCTGGCGTGCCATGAAAGCGCCGGCGCCAATTATACCAACATTCAGAATTCGTTGCTTAATGGTCATATTTATTCTTCTTATTTCTGGTTAAATCTTATTTCTGCATTGTGTTCATCTTGTCGAAAAATAGAGTTTTATGGCAAAATTATTCTTTGTCAATAATAACTTTTGACATCCTACGCATTTTGTGCTCCAATGTTTTTTTAAAGGAAAGGAAATTTTATGATTCAGAATAATCCGCCAGTCTTGCAGGATTTCATTCCCGCTGGGATAAACCCTACGCTCATTAAGTTGGTGTTAATCATTGCCGTTGTTGCGCTTGCTGTTTTCACAAGCCTCTATTCCATAGAAACGAATGAGGTGGGTGTTGTCGAGCGCATGGGGGCGTATACGCGGACCGTTCTGCCGGGTTTGCATGCGAAGCTCCCGTTCGGGATTGAAAAGGTGCGAAAGGTACGAGTCAAATATCTCTACAAAGATGAGTTCGGTTTCGCAACAGATCGGCCCGGCGTGCGCACGACTTATCGCACAGAAGGAGTCAGCGACGAGTCGCTCATGCTCACGGGCGATCTTAATATTGCAGTCGTCGAGTGGATCATCCAGTACAGGGTAAAGGACCCTGTGAAGTTTCTCTACCAGGTTAGAGACGTCCACCAGACAGTCATGGATATTTCCGAAACAACTATGCGGCTTGTTGTCGGAGACCGCAGTGTCACGGAAGTCCTCACGATCGGACGCCGTGAGGTTGGGGTCGAAGCGGAGAGGCTTATGCAGAACATCCATGATGATTACGAAACCGGTATTCAGATCGAGACAGTAAAGCTGAAGGACGTCAATCCACCTGATACGGTTAAGCCCGCCTTCAATGAGGTTAACGAGGCCAAGCAGGAAAAGGAACGAATGATTAACGAGGCATGGTCTGAGTATAACAAAACCATCCCGGCAGCCCGGGGGGACGCCGAGCGCATGATCCGGGGTGCGGAAGGATATGCCCTTCAACGCGTAAACAGGGCAGAGGGCGATGCAAAGCGGTTTGTCGCACTTCACAAGGAATATTCTCAGGCACCGGAGGTCACCCGCAAACGTTTGTACCTTGAG
>CAZBGF010000331.1:0-2866 GCA_964491255.1 uncultured Verrucomicrobiota bacterium | reverse complement strand
ATAATTCATCCTCTTTGTGAAACGATATGGTCAGCCGGCGTCGTAGTACTATGTCGCGTGGCTTCTTTCTTAAAAGACTCGACCCACGATCCGCCAGTTTCGAATTTAATAGGCTTTGCGGTAATCGAATAGGCTCTGATTATGAATGAAGCAGAAACACGCCAGAAGATAATCGACAGGCGTCTGGGGCGAGCCGGATGGTCTGTTGATGACCCCGGTATGGTCTCACAGGAGTTTGATATCTATCTTGGCCATCATCAAGGAAATGTGATCAGAGAGACCCGTTCCAAGTACAACGGACATCAATTTACAGATTACTTGCTCTTGGGGAAGGACTCAAAGCCTCTTGCGGTTGTCGAAGCGAAAAAGACCTCAAAGGACGCTGAAGTTGGTCAGGAACAGGCCCTGCAATATGCCCAGAATATCCAGAAGATCAACGGCGGTGATCTGCCGCTCGTCATGTACACGAATGGGAATGACATCTTCTTCTGGGACTCGGAACGCTGCCCGCCCGTCAAAGTCTACGGTTTCCCGAACCGCGATGATCTCGAACACATGTTCTTTCAGCGTAAAGAACGGAAGCCCCTATCCGCAGAGCTGATCAACACGGATATCTGTGGTCGAGCTTACCAGATCGAATCGATCCGTAAGTTATTAGAGGGTATAGAAGAAAACCGCCGCAAGTTTCTCATGGTCATGGCAACCGGCGCCGGCAAGACGCGAACGGCCATCGGACTGATTGATGTCCTTATGCGTGCACGCTGGGTCAAACGAATTGCTTTCCTGGTCGACCGGATTGCCCTGCGCGACCAGGCGCGTGATGCATTCAAAGAACACCTGCCCAACGCTCCTGTATGGCCACAGGCCAAAGAGCAGTCATTCGCATTTGATCGTCGTGTGTATTGCCTTACCTATCAGACCATGCTGAATATTATTGAACGAGAGGGGGCTTTATCCCCGTTCTTCTTTGACCTCGTAATCGCCGACGAGAGTCATCGATCGATCTACAATATCTACCGGCAGGCACTCGATTACTTCTGCTCTGTCCAACTCGGATTAACAGCTACACCCACAGACCGAATCGACCACGATACGTTCCGGCTTTTCAATTGCGATACGGGTATCCCGTCGTTTGCCTACTCCTACGATGATGCGCTCAGTCACGACCCGCCATATCTGTGCGATTTTGAAGTGCTCAAAGTCCGATCCAAATTCCAGCTTGAGGGAATCAAAGGAGAGACACTGCCTTCTGCCGTACAGAAGAAACTGGTGGCGGAGGGCAAAGATCCCGAAGAAATTGACTTCGAAGGCACAGATCTGGAGCAAAAGGTTACAAACTCGGGTACGAACGGACTTATTGTTCGCGAGTTCATGGAGGAATGCATTAAGGATCAGAACGGCGTTTTGCCAGGGAAAAGCATATTCTTCGCCATCTCAAAAGCGCATGCCCGTCGTCTGCAGAATCTTTTCGACAGAATGTATCCCGAATACAAAGGCAAACTGGCTCGTGTCATTGTCTCCGAAGATTCGCGTGCGCATGGCAAAGGCGGGCTGATCGACCAATTCAAGAACAAGGACATGCCGCGAATCGCTATAAGCGTGGATATGCTTGATACGGGTGTAGATATACGTGAGGTTGTCAACCTCGTTTTTGCCAAGCCTGTCTATTCATACACCAAGTTCTGGCAGATGATCGGTCGCGGGACCCGAGTGCTTGAGGATGATCCGGCACAACGCGAGCCATGGTGTCCGGAGAAAGACAAATTTCTGATCATTGACTGTTGGGGTAACTTCGATTTCTTCAAGATGCAGCCCAAGGGTCGTGAACCCGGTGCAATCATTCCTTTGCCTGTGCGTCTATTTGAATCACGACTCGACAAGCTGGAGGCAGCGATTGCCGTCAAACGTGATGATGTAATCGAGAGCACTATTGCAGATCTCCGTGCCGACCTCGCAGACCTGCCTGAGAAGAATGTTGTTGTGCTGGATAACAAACCCAACTTAGATCAGATCGCCCCTGATGAATATTGGCCTGCCATAACACCGGAGAAGCTCGGATTCCTGCGCACGCAGATCGCGCCCGTGCTACGTGCGCGGTCAGGCGTTGACTTCAAAGCCATGCGCTTGGAGAAGGATGTTGTTGATCTGTCTAAGGAACTCCTTGCTGGTAATACAGAAAGCTATGAGGCAATCAGAGAATCCGTGATCAACCAAATAAGCGAATTGCCTCTAACTGTCAATGTCGTGGCGAAGGAAAAGAAACTGATTCTCGATGCCCAAACCGAGCACTGGTGGGCATCGCCTACAGAGGATAAGCTTTGCCAATTCAGGCGGACAGATTACTGAATACTCGCAGACTTATTCTGAATTGGGATTGCAGCAGAGCCGCATGTGGCCAGCAGGAACCCTCTGCATCACGATAGCCGCTAACATCGCCAAAACAGGAATTCTCACGTTTGATGCATGTTTCCCGGATAGCGTGGTGGGATTCCATCCAAAAGAATTGACTAGAACAGAATACATTCAGCATTGCTTGTCGTTCTTGCAAGCAAACTTGGAGGCGACGGCTCCGGAGTCGGCGCAGAAAAACATCAACCTCGAGATTCTGAGGAAACTCACGATTCCCCTGCCACCCATCAGTTTGCAGGATGAGTTTGTGAAACGGTTTTGCGCAGTTCTGAACCGGAAAAAGATCCTTACTCAACATTCCGAGCGCCTATCCGAACTCTTCACTTCAATCCAGCAGGAAGTGTTCTCATGAATAGCAGAACGATAGATAACGACTGATTGTCGTGTGATATGGAGCGTAAGAGCATGAATGATATAAACGAACCAACACTAAAAACGCTTAGAGATCGCATCTTAC
>CAZBGF010000330.1:0-2876 GCA_964491255.1 uncultured Verrucomicrobiota bacterium | reverse complement strand
TTCATGCTAATAAAAAGTTAATTTCTCTTGAGATTTCTTCACTTTGTGCCTTTGGAGCTCTGTGCCTGAGCAGTTACCTCTATCTTAACAATCTGTCCGGTCCGGCTCAGCCGGACACATCAAAAAAAAGGAATTCCTATACATCAAACTGCTTCGATAGTTTTTGCGACTGGTTCCGAGCGGCTTTGATAGCCGCAATCAGATTATCCCGAATATGGAATTTCTCCATCATATCAATTGCGGCTGCTGTTGTTCCACCCTTTGATGTAACCCGTTGCCGTAATTCAGCGGGCTCAAGACCGGTTTCCGTCAGCAAGCGCGCCGCGCCATTAACCGTGGCAACAGTCAACGCACGCGCTGTACTCTTGTCCAATCCCATTTCCTGAGCCGCTTTCAACATGGCTTCTGCAAGATAAAAGATGTAAGCAGGTCCACTTCCGCTTAAAGCTGTCACTGCGTCCAGTGCAGACTCTTCAACACGTATGATAATCCCAACAGATTGAAACAAAATTTTCACCAGGCTCGCATCATCTTCTGTTGCAAGCTTCCCACGACAAAACGCAGCGGCACCTGTTCCGACCAGAGCGGGCATATTCGGCATCACTCTGATAACACGCGTCTCCTCACCCAGCATGGTTTCTAAAACGCGTGTTTTGATACCAGCGGCAATACTGATAACCAGGGCATCCCGCCGCAGATACCCCTTCACCTCCTTCAATACACCGGGTAATACATCGGGCTTGATTGATAAAACCACGACATCCGCCGTTTTTACGGCTTCAGCGTTATGCTCAAAACCAGTCACCTGATATGAGCTTTCAAAATGTTTCAAACGCTGTTGATCTACATCAGTTACCCGGATATGACTCGGCCTGCTAAGCCGAGCATCAAGAATACCACGAACCAATGCTTCCGCCATGTTGCCGGCACCAATAAATACTATGATTGAGTCATTCACTTTGCCTTCGGCCATTACATCCCCCGCTTTCCAAACACAATCGTACCGAGTCGAATCCACGTAGCACCCTCTTCTATGGCAATCTCGAAATCATGAGACATGCCCATTGAAAGCTCTGTCAACGCGAACCCCGTCTGATCGCGCCATTGATCCCTGAACTCCCTCAAGCATCTGAACCAATGTCGCGACCCCTCAGGATCCTCCGTAATCGGCGGAATAGTCATCAGTCCAACAACATCCACATGCATCATTCCGTTCGCCGCCTTCAACACTTCAGGAACAGCCTCAGGAACAAATCCATACTTACTGCTTTCCCCTGCTACATTCGTTTCAAGACAAACCGGCATCACAAATCCTATTGATTCGCAGGCTTTATCCACAGCCTTAAGCAGTTTCAGTGAATCCACAGAATGGATCATCTGAAAAAGAGGAACTGCAACCCGCACCTTATTGTTTTGCAAATGGCCAACCATATGCCAGGCAATACGGTTTTGACACATTGGAATTTTCTGCTTCGCCTCCTGAACGCGATTTTCACCAAAAACCGTTAAGCCGCAAGCAACGGCTTCACGAATATGTTCAGGCCCATGCGTCTTAGAAACAGCCAACAGCCGTACATCATCCGGAGAACGGTCAACACGCGCACAGGCATTCTGAATCCGAAGGCGAATCTGTTTCAACCGGTTTTCAATTGATTCTTCCATATCCATTCTCCCGCATAATATTAAGATCAGATTAAATCATATCATTAATTACATGGTTTTGACAATACTTTGATGACTTGTTATTGTAACACTCATGCACAAAGGCACAGCCTGCCCGAGCCGACGCTCGGAGTCGGCCAGGGAATAACAAAACAGGACTGGAATAATTATGGAATACAAACACCTACAAGTACAACGTTCTGAATCAGCCAATACACTGGTTGGTTTTATCGCTGAACGCTTGAAGTTTTCCAAAAAAAAAGCAAAAGCCTTGCTCGACCAACGCTGTGTATTTGTGAATGGACATCGAATATGGATGGCACGCCATGAATTACAGGATGGAGATAAAGTGGAAATCACAACCGGTGTAGAAGTCACGCCGCAAATTGACGATTCAATGATACTTTTTCAGGATAACAATCTTCTCATTGCCAATAAGCCGCCTGGAATCCTGAGCAATGGCCCGAAAAGTTTTGAAAAAGCTTTGCGAATTTTCCTATCCAGAGCTGATCCGCGGGAAAAATACGGCCAACTGTCCGGTGAAAGCGCAACACTTACCGCTGTTCACCGGCTGGACAAAGACACATCCGGATGTCTTCTGTTCGCCAAAAACATTGACGTGAAAAGCCGACTTATTCTTCTGTTCTCGCAAAAATCAATCTGTAAAATTTACCATGCCGTTGCGAACGGAAAAATCACGAAAACAAAATTGACTGTCACAAAACCAATTGAAGGTAAAACAGCTTTATCCTCTATACAAGTCCTGGATGCCAATCGACTGGCAACTTATGCTCGAATAATCATTGAAACCGGACGAACTCATCAGATTCGTAAACACTTAAACCATCTTCACCATCCTATTATTGGCGATAAAACATACGCGACGAACCGGCATGTTTCCCCGCTTGAACTGGACGTCCACCGTCAGATGCTCCACGCTTATCAACTCATCTTCAAACACCCGGTCAATGGCAAATCTATCAAATGTACAGCCCCGATCCCTGATGATTTTCGTCAATGCCTTAAACAATATCATCTGAAGTAGTCGATACTGAAAAAGTATTAGCCACGAAGGACACAAAGAGATTTTTTATTAAGGTAAACAAGAAAATGTTCTTATAGGAGCATGGATTTAAGTATGCAGAAAAAAGTTCTAAACTGCAAGGTTGTAAGCATTTAGCAGTCCGTAGTCATTTTTTGATATCTCTCGCCCG
>CAZBGF010000329.1:0-2886 GCA_964491255.1 uncultured Verrucomicrobiota bacterium | reverse complement strand
GTACAAGCTTCAGCTTGTTTCTCCGAGAAGCGTACGTGGTTCACTGACTATTTACCTTTGCCGCGCCATTTTATATATAGTAACGGAAAATAAATTTTTTTATGAAGTCGGAATCACCCATTGACCTGTCCGGAACCGTTGCGGTTATCAAGAAATTCGGCAGGAAACGCGACGCCTGTATTAAAATTCTGCAGGCTATTCAGTCAGACTACGGGTATTTGCCTACTGAAGCGCTTCGATATATCTCGGAGCATACCGAAATTTCCCTGCGCCGGATTTACGGCGTTGCCACGTTTTATGATCAGTTCCGATTTGATCCGGTTGGTCAGCATATGATAAAAGTTTGCCACGGCACTGCCTGCCATGTTAATGGCGCCGAGTCCATCACCTGGGCAATTCAGAATGTTCTGAAAATAAAGACAGGGCAAACAACGAAAGATCGCCTCTTCACACTGGAATCAGTGGCTTGTCTTGGATGCTGCAGTTTAGGCCCGGTTATGATGGTTGACGACACAGTGTACGGACGGCTCACGCCTGCTGAAACGCGCAAGATACTCAAGCGCTACCGCGAAAAGGGGCATTCGTAGTTGGCCGCAACAAGGCCCAAAAACAGGAGAGTTTTAAACAGCCTGCCCGTGGGACCGCCCTGTGGCCAGGGAAGATCGCGAAGGGGAATATATAGTCGTGGTTCACGGTTCCAATTTCATGGTTCAGCGGGTAGCGGTTTCGCGCTTGCCTCGTCATAGCCCTGAGCATGTCGAACGGGCGACAGCGGGTTTCTTCGTGTGAAAATTCTTAGTTTTTTTCAGGATTTTGAGAATGAAAGTTTATTTTGATTTATCTGAGTGTATCTGCGAAAATCTACGTCCTATTATATCGTCATGACAAAACAATCTGACAATACGCATTGGAAAATTACAGTAGGCCTTGGTTCCTGCGGGGTGGCGGCCGGCGCTATGGAAATTTATCAACATTTGGATAAGAACATTGATAAGACAAAGGTTGAATTACACAAAACCGGCTGCGCGGGTCTTTGTCACCGAGAACCCATGCTTGAATTGATGGCTCCAACTGGCGAGCAGTGGACGTATGTGCATGTTGACACTCAGGTTGTTGATCAAATTATCACAGAGCATATTGGTCAAAATCGACCGGTTGAATCATACCTGCTGACTGCTCCGTCCAGGTTTGACGCGGTTACTCGTTATTTATCCAAACAGAAAAAAATTGTGCTTGAGAACTGTGGCATTATTGATCCGGAGTCAATAGAATCCTATATTGCGGTTGACGGATACAAAGCGATAAAGAAAATACTTCAGGATATGACTCCAAGCCAGGTAATTGCCGAGATATTGGCCAGTGGTTTACGCGGGCGTGGAGGAGCGGGATTTCCCACAGGCCGTAAATGGCAATTCGCGTTTGAAGCGTCAGGCTCTGAAAAATATATGATCTGCAACGGGGATGAAGGAGATCCGGGCGCATTCATGGACCGCAGTGTTCTGGAGAGTGATCCGCATCGGGTCATTGAGGGTATGTTGATTGCGGGTTATGCGACAGGCGCTTCAACTGGTTATGTATATGTGCGCGCGGAATATCCGTTGGCTGTAAAACGCGTCAATCTTGCACTTGATCAGGCAAGGAATGCAGGGCTTCTTGGCTCGCGTGTGCTTGACTCGGATTTTTGCTTTGATATTCAAATTCGGGAAGGAGCCGGTGCATTCGTCTGCGGTGAAGAAACAGCTTTGATTCGTTCGATCGAGGGTGATCGTGGCACGCCGCGTATTCGCCCGCCTTTTCCTGCGCAAAATGGACTCTGGGGTCGGCCGACACTTATCAACAATGTGGAAACGCTGGCTAACGTACCATGGATTATCCGCCATGGAGCTGATGCGTTCGCCGCCATGGGCACAGAGAAAAGCAAAGGCACCAAGGTATTTGCGCTGGCAGGTAAAGTCCGGTACGGCGGATTAGTTGAAGTGCCCATGGGCATTACGCTCAGGGAAATTGTCGAGGAAATAGGCGGCGGAAGTATATCCGGCAGACCTGTTAAAGCAGTCCAGACGGGCGGCCCAAGCGGCGGCTGTATTCCTGCCAGCTTGTTTGATACAAAAGTTGATTACGACGAATTGAGCCGTACGGGAGCAATCATGGGTTCCGGCGGACTGGTTGTAATGGATGAAAGTGCTTGCATGGTGGATATTGCCAAATTCTTTCTGACTTTTACCCAAAAGGAATCGTGCGGCAAGTGCACTTTCTGCCGAATCGGCACCCGGCGAATGCTTGAAATACTTACGCGTATTACAGAGGGTAAGGGAAATGAAAACGACCTTCAGCTTCTCGAAGATCTGGCCAATAAAGTCAAGGCAACTTCACTCTGCGGTTTGGGACAGACAGCGCCGAATCCTGTTCTGACCACACTGCGTTATTTCCGGGATGAATACGAGACTCATATTCGAGACAAAAAATGTCCGGCTAAAGTATGCAAATCATTGCTGACCTATTCTATTGATCCTGAAGCATGCACAGGCTGTACAGCCTGTGCAAAGGTATGTCCTGTTTCGGCAATTTCCGGTGAGCGAAAAAAGGCGCATAAAGTGGATGAGCAAAAATGCATTCGATGCGGCGCCTGTTTGGAAACATGTAAATTCGATGCTGTTAAAGTAGAATAATATCTGATCCGCAAAAACAAAAAGCATTGAAATTATTGCCGCGCAGAGTAAAGGCAAGATGTCTCAGAACGCAGTAGATATGTCACTTCCGTACGTACGGAGCCAACCGTAACCATTAATCTATCCAAAGACCTTTCACTTCACTCTGAGACGTCCGGCACTACTAGTACTGTAAAGAATTGTGTGTAAAAAGGAATGGGAGTAGTCAAGAGGAAAT
>CAZBGF010000328.1:0-2894 GCA_964491255.1 uncultured Verrucomicrobiota bacterium | reverse complement strand
GCGCACAGCGCGACGGCTACAGGGGAGGGGAAATTATTAACAGACCTGTATTCATACTGATTGCGGGGTGGGGGTATACACCATCAGCAATGGGTGGGTTAGGCAAAGCATTGGCTGACCGATTCGACACTCATCTGACTTCAACCCATGAATTATGGATAAGGGGGCAAACATCTTATACCAGTGGGCTCGTTTCTTTGATCAGGGAGATCGGGAGCAAGCCGATTGTTCTCGTTGGCTGGTCAATGGGTGGTATGATCGTGCTTGAGACTGGATTTCACCATCCGGAACTTGTGAGCCAACTTGTGCTTGTAAATGCAACGGCTAAATTCTGTTCTGGTAATGGATATGTTTCAGGGGTTCCCGTTCAGCACGTACGCGCTATGGCGTTGGGGCTGGAACGGGATATTTCAACGACTATGAGTCGTTTTTATGATCAATCGGATTCACCTGTCTCTGAACACGATTCCTCGATGAATGACCGACTCAACAAGGTTCGTTCACTTGATATTGATGAATTGCGTGATGGACTTGTTTACCTGCAGAATACTGATCTCAGGGATTGTCTGACCAAAATCCCCAATCCTGTTTTAATCTTTCATGGGATGGAAGATAAAATTATTCCATGGCAAGCCGCTCAGATGCTGAGCAGGGGATTACCTGTCAGTAACCTGTCCTTCATTAATGAAATCGGGCATACGCTTCCTATCCGCAAGCCATTGCGGATTGCATCGGAAATGATGGAATTTCTGGAGACATGATGCCGCCTTTTAAGTCCGCTTCGCGGGTCTGTTGCGCCTCTGCCTTGATGAAAAGAACCATTGCCATTCTCAAGGATTTCGCGCCGTTGATGGCCTCCGCTCCGGCAAGAAAGATAGAATTTTTCTGTCTCCCTATTGAGATGAGTGGTATTACTATAGTACTATATCATCATGTCAAGGAAGATCAGCGGCAACCCGGGTCATGATGCCAAGCGGTATCAAGAACGTGATCTGGAAAAAGCCCTTCAGGCGGTGAAGAAATGAAAGCAAGTGATCAATACCTAAAGATTGTGGAGTGGTCGGAAGAGGATCAATGCTACGTTGGCACCTGCCCCGGTTTGATGCTCGGAGGTGTCCACGGGAGCGATGAGGCTAAGGTTTACAGAGAGCTTTGCCAAGCAGTGGACGAATGGATCAGGCTATGTCAGGAAGATGGCGAAACTCTTTCCGCCGCAACTGCAGGAAAAGACTATTCAGGAAAGTTTGTTGTCCGCGTGGGAAAAGAGATTCATAAAACTCTCGCGGTGGAAGCTTTCCGTCAAGGAGAAAGTCTGAATTCCTACTGTGTGCATTTACTACGGGAGCAAAGGGTTCCATACGGGGAGAACAAACGGATGCAACGTATTCCTGGAAGGGCGCACAAGCGCATCTCTTCCAGAAAACGCTAATCCCAATGATATGAGTAAGAATCAGAAATCCATAGCGTCCCGATTTTCAGCGTCTTCGACGAGTTATGATCAAGCTGTTGTGATTCAGCCCATTGTGGTTGATAAAATATTTAAGATGATCATGTCAGCGGGGGCGGTGGATCGTGTTCTTGAAATTGGATGCGGTACCGGTCTGCTGACGAAAAAAATCATAACTCACTTCCCATCAGCACGGATTGACGCGGTGGATATTTCAGGAAAGATGATTGCGCGGTCAAAAACACAACTTGCAGCGCATCCCGGCATTCGCTGGCTTATCTCGGATATCATGAATCTACCTGAAACCACGATGTATCCGTTGATTGTCAGCAGTTCCGCTTTACACTGGATCAACCCGGTTGAAGCTGGCTTGGCGAAATGCGCGTGCCTGCTGAAAAAAGACGGGTGTTTTATTTCCGCAATGATGGTTCAAGGCACATTGGGTGAACTTCACGCTTCCCGTCTGCGAGTGGCTCCGCATAAGCCGCCGCGACAGAGTCTCCCTTCAATGCGGGAAATCCGTCATGCGCTTCAGAACACTGGGTTCCGCATTCTCGATATCATTGAAGACGTTACCCGGGTCAATCATCCGTCTGCTGAAGTATTGCTTCGGCGTATTCATGATCAGGGTTCAACAGGCGGGCCGATCTCAATTTCCACATTTCCGATGAACCGCAAAGAGCTTCATGATCTTTCCAGTGATTACAATGCCTGTTATAAAAGTGACAGCGGTGTTTATGCGACCTATCGTGTTGTTTATTTCAGGGTAGTGAAGAAGAATTGATGAATAATGAATGATGATTGATGAATGGAAAGGCACAAGAATTTAACCACAGATTTCACTGATAATAGAATAAGATCACTGCATAAAATTTTGCTCAGAAAACAACAAACAGACCGATAGTATTACGGATAGGAAGAGTATGAAAACAAAAGGCATATTTGTGACCGGCACTGATACGGGCATTGGAAAGACCTTTGTCAGCGCGGCTTTGCTTTCAGTACTGAGAAATGGAAATATTAACGCGATTCCCATGAAGCCGGTTCAAACCGGATGTGTGCGAAACGGAAGGCACTGGCTTTCGCCGGATCTTGAGTTCTGCCTCGGCACAGCTGGAATATCGGCGTCGCGACAGCAGAAGCTCCTCATGGTTCCTTATTGTTTTAAAAAAGCATGTTCACCTCACCTGTCTGCGGGTGAGGCACGTCAAAAGATTAAATTCAGAAAAATTATTGATGCGTTTCAATCATTACAGCATGACCATGAAATAGTGATCGTTGAAGGGGTAGGGGGCATTCTGGTTCCAATTGACCAGGAAACGTTCGTGCTTGACCTCATGCTGGCGATGGCGTTACCTGTTGTTCTGGTATCACGCGCCGGATTAGGAACAATCAACCATACGTTGCTTTCTCTTCGTGAACTGCGTCGCGCGGGATTAACAGTTCT
>CAZBGF010000327.1:0-2898 GCA_964491255.1 uncultured Verrucomicrobiota bacterium | reverse complement strand
TTAGGTGTCCTAAGATCAGGACAAGTAAAGGCTATCATCTCTGATAAATGGACGGATCGGTTGGCTGATTTTGTCGAATCGGGCGGGACGATCCTTCTATTTGATCGCGGTTTATTGCCGGAAAGTTGGTATGTACAGGCACAATCTTCCAGCGATATTCAGGACAAAGGATATCACGATATCTATAAGCTCTATGCGCCGTTCCGCTCCGGATGGGATCACGGGAATGCCGCGACCATTGTGCATGACCATCCCATGCTCGGCGATTTTCCACATGAAGGATGGTGCGATCTGCATTGCTTTGATATGATCGAAGGCGCCACTTCACTCAAGACGGCACAACTTCCAGGCAAAGCCAATCCAGTTATCCGGGTAGTTCCTATGTGGCGTCTGACGGGTGCTCAGGCAGGCCCGGCGCCGGAGAATCCGGATGTTGCCAGACAATGGGCAACGGAGGATCGCGTCTATCTGGCCGAATCGAAAATTGGCAAAGGGCGGCTCGTCGTCTGTTCGCTCAAATTACTAAACAACACTGCAGGTCGGTATCTACTTGAACGTATGGTTGAATATACGGAATCACTTTGCAGCCACAGTGAAGTGATAATTGGAGAACCGAGAAATGAAAAAACGAATATGTATCAATGAAGACAACGGACATTTCTATTCAACACGAAGTTCCGATGAGTTGTCGAAAGAAACCATTTCCGCTCTAATCGATACTTATACCCAAGATACGCAGGTTGGACAGATTTTGTTTTGCGTGAATGTGAAGAGGGCTTTGTTTGACAGCAAAACATGGGACCCGATCTTCAAGGGTTATGATCCTGACGGTCCTGATGATCAGGAGATGCTGCAGTGGTTGGAACCGGATGAGCGGCGGTTGGATGTCTGCAATCAGGGACGCAGGCAGATTCATAATATCTGGTTGATGGCGCACAAGGGATTGGACCATTTTGCGATCTGGTTGGACCGCTGCCGTCAAAATGGGGTCGAAGGATGGTTGTCAGTGCGGATGAACGACTGTCACTATGTGAATAATGAACGTTCACATTGGCATAGTGATTTCTGGAAAGAAAATCCTGATTGCAGGATTGTTACCTATCGCGATCCTGCCGGCTGGGCTGAATACGCCCTTGATTTTTCACACGAGAAAGTCCGCCATTACTACCTGAGGTTTATCCGTGAACTGTTCGAGCGTTACGACATGGACGGTCTCGAACTGGACTGGATGAGATTTGGTCTCTGCTTACCGTACGGGTCCGCAAAAAGCAGCCGCGGTCTCATTACCGAGTTTATTAAAGAAGTCAGAGAGCTATCGGAAATCTGTTCAAAAAGGACCGGCAGGGAGGTACAGATCGGTGTGCGGGTTCCTCCTGAATTGCAGACTTGTCTTTCTCTCGGTTATGACGTTATTGAATGGATTCAGCATGAAATGGTCCGGCAAATTACCATTTCGAATTTTCTTTCAGATCACTGGTTGGATTTTCCGGTGGAAACATGGAAAGCGGTAATCGACCAACGTCCGATTAATCTCGCGGTTTGTATTCACGCGGGGATAACCGACCCGAATATACACAAATGGATACTCGATAACGCTGACATCTATAGAGGATCCACAGGGGCGGCGCTGGTTAAAGGGGCAGACCTGATATATCTGTTCAACACCTGTTATTATGAGTGTGATAAGGATCATGGTCGAGATGCAATGCTCAACGAGATTCTGACCACATGCGGGTCGACCGGGACGATCGCGGAAAAACCAAGGCGGCATATCCTGACATTCAAGCAGTACGTTGCACCGGGTGAACCTGAAATGCGAAAGATTCCCATTGCTTTGAAGAAAGAGGGGGTCCTTTTCTTGCGGTTCAACATCGGACCTGCCCCGCAATCAGGACAGGAAGGTATCATCCACCTTGGTTTCCGTCTGGATAAAACGGATGCGGATTCGATCAATGAATTACGCAACGTTTCGCTGTGGGCAAATGGGAAAAAATGCGAACCGGTCGAAATGGAAACGCCTCCATGCGTCACTGACACCGCGAATGTTTTCATAGCTTGGGTTGCACCGCAGGAATCTCTGCAAACAGGGGAAAATGTGGTGGAATATCTCGCAGCCGGCCTTGAAGGAAAAATCGTCTGGGCGGAAATAATGATCAGTTGAAAATTGTTTTGTTAGATTTTGGAAGAAAACAAGATTGGTGATTCGGAACCTGATGGCAACAAAGTCACTGTAACTTTTGAAGATAACAGATTGACAGATACACAGCCAAAAGGAGAAAAAAGCAATGAAAATTAGAACTAATCAAGCTCCGACCATGGCGATGGCTTATTATCGCCCCCCATCACCGCCGCTGGATGAGTGGGAAAATGATTTTGCAAACATCAAGAAGATGGGCTTTGATGCGATCCAGATGTGGATTTACTGGGGCTGGTACGAACGCCGGAAAGGTGTATTTGATTTTTCCGAGATCGACTTATTCTTTGATACTGCCGAGAAAAATGGTCTCAAGGTCATTCCTCAGATAGTTCTGGAAATGCCCCCAAGCTGGGTTGAAGTAAAGAATCCCCTGCAGAGCCCCAAAGGAATTGTGAAAGTTGCGCATTTTCCTTCCATTGATATTCCCTGCTTTGATGATCATGAATTGAGGCGAACTGCCGAGCCGTTTATCGAGGCATTGGTTCGTCGCTACAAGAGTCGTGATATTCTGCATTGGGTTGCATGGAATGAACATCGCAGCCGATGGGTTTGTCGGTGTGATGCTTCACGTGAATCCTATAAACGATGGTTGGAAGAGAAGTATTCAACCGTCGAAGCCTACAATAAACTATTTGGCAAGTGCTTTCATAATTGGGTTGCTGCCGCAAATACTGTTACGGGGCCGGACTATGCCATTGAAT
>CAZBGF010000326.1:0-2912 GCA_964491255.1 uncultured Verrucomicrobiota bacterium | reverse complement strand
CCCTTGCGCAGAAAATGATTATAATCATCATTGCCGCCGGCAGGGTCACAGGATGTAATAATGGCAGATGACAGCACATCCAACCTGGCTATGCGTTCGGTATCAGCCATCTGTTTGACGAGATCGGCAAAAGATATCACCGATTTATTCGAGACCGAATTGCGGCAACCAGACAAGAGAAACAATGGTAATACAACAAGACAAGTTAAGCATTTCAAGATAAAAAATTTCATACAGTTATATTCTTAATTTTGCACATTTTTTCAATGCATCGGCTTCGGAGCCGCTCTGTGCCGGACGTCTCACCGTGAAAGTTCTTTGGATAGCTTAAATGACTACAATGAAACAAGCACGTCGCACTGCCACCCCGACCGCTAAAATTAGCATGACATATCAATAAAAACATGATAAATTATTTTAATAATGTTTATCAAGGTAAAACCCACTATTATGAAACAATTGATGAAAATATGAAGGAACTGTTTATTGACAGATTCGAATATGCGACAAAACTATCTGCCGGCAAGCGAGTGTTGGATATTGGTGGTGCGTTGATGCCGGGAACAGATCCGGACCACCCTTTTGCAAAGGCGTATTCCAAAATATCAATTGGTGCCAAAGAATATAAAGTAGTTGATTGTCAGGATTTGCCAACAGTAGACTATATACTGGATTTGAACTATGACAAGAATGTTAAGGAGCTTGAGAATATTATAGAAGACTATAAGCCTCAAGTGATTTTATGCATGGAGTTTTTGGAGCATATTAACTGTCATTATGAAATTATGCAAGTGCTTGCAAGAGCTGTCGGGGGCTTGAACAGCGTAGTGTTTATTACGTTGCCCAATAGTGATAGTTGGTTTTGGAAACTTTTGGGCTGGGATACAGATCATATTATGGGCTTTAATCGGGGCACAGCGATGAATCTTATTACACGCTCAGATTTAGGTAAGCATGATGTAAAATATATATCATTAGTTTCAGGCAAATATAAGTGGTATTGGTTTTTTGTTCATATCCTGACATTCTGTCAATTTCTTTCATTAGCATTTGAGATAAGGAAAAAAGAATGAATGGTAGTGTAACATGAAGTCTCCATTCAATCGAATACTCGTAACCGGAGCAACCGGATTTCTGGGTCATCACGTAGTACCGGTCCTTCGAGAGGCAGTTGACATCGAAATTGTGACAGTTGGGAGCAAGGACTATAACCTGTTGGAACCGGCTGTTCCCAGCCAAATGCTCGCGGATATACAACCCGACTGCGTTGTTCATCTGGCTGCGAAGTCCGGCGGCATTGTCACAAATGAGAAACATCCCGCGGACTTCTTCTATGAAAACATCGTGATTAACACACATGTTTTCGAGGCTTCTTTCCGTGCGGGCGTACGCAAGTTCCTGACATTCATGGGCGGGTGTTCGTATCCTGCCGCTGCCACATCCCCTATAGGCGAAGATCAAATGTGGAATGGTTTCCCGCAACCGGAAAGCGCAGGCTATTCTGTGGCGAAAAAGATGATGCTGGTTCAGTCAAACACGTATCGTCAGCAGCACGGATTCAACTCAGTAGTTCTCATTCCCGGAAATGTCTATGGTGAATTCGACAATTTCAATCAGGAGGACTCACACGTCATCCCCGGCATGATTCGCCGCTTCGTAGAAGCACGGGAACAGTCTCTGCCGTCGGTTACCTGTTATGGAAGCGGCCAACCTACCCGTGATTTTGTTTATGCCGGCGATATTGCCAAGATCACACCATGGTTTCTCATGAATTACAATAGCAGTGACCCTGTCAACCTTTCATCAGGCACTAAAAAATCAATTCAAGAGCTGGCTGAATCTGTTAAACGCATTGTCGGATATACCGGCAAAATTCTATGGGACACATCCAAACCGGATGGGCAAATGAACAAAATTTTTGATGTGAAAAAACTGCAGAGTCTTGGTTTGTCATGCGATACTTCACTTGATGACGGGCTTGCTAATACGGTAAGCTGGTTTGAAAAGGCCAGAAAGGAAAACATGGTACGGCTTTAATCCTGATTTTAACAATTTTCGGGTCTTCCAAAGAATGTGTGGGTCTGAATCCGGAAGATATTCACCACGGAGACTCAGAGAGAGAGATTGTGGAAATTTGAATCATCCGCCACAGGCTGATACTCCAAATTTCCACAACGTTCATATTTTGAGGAAGTAGAGAAGGAATATGATCGAAGAAAAACTGACGGAGCAAATCATTGGAGCAGCCATTGAGGTTCACAAACACTGGGGACCGGGGTTATATGAAGAAATTTACGAGAAGAGTCTGTGTCATGAGCTTCGTCTCAGAAATATACTCTTCGAGAATCAAGTGAAACTACCTTTAATCTACAAGGGTGAAAAAATAGGTGATGATCTACGACTTGATCTTATTGTGCAAGATAAGGTGATCGTGGAGGTAAAGGCGATCAAGCAACTGGAAACCATTCATGAGGCACAGTTGCTGACCTACATGAAACTGACAAAGTGTCGGGTTGGTTTGTTAATCAATTTTAATGTGCCTGTTCTCAAGCAGGGAATAAAAAGGTTCGTATTATGAATGCCGTCTCCTCTCCATCTCAAAATACAAGCTGTGTTATCAGATCTGAAATTTCCATAGATTTGGAAATTTCAAATTTGATAACATCTCTTCTTTATGTCTTTTCTTCTCCGTGTCTCCGTGGTAAATTTTTTCTTTCCGCCACAGGTGCCCCGCACGGGCGAGAACGGGCTCGGCTATCCGGCCCGGATATGCCTATGGCACGAAAAAAATGACAGGATTCTGATAAGAAAACAATTTTTTTTGAGCTGAAGCAAATGATAATTACTCGAACACCATTTAGAATCAGCTTTGTTGGCGGCGGCACGGATTTTCCAAGTTTTTTTACTGAACA
>CAZBGF010000325.1:0-2916 GCA_964491255.1 uncultured Verrucomicrobiota bacterium | reverse complement strand
ATTCTTTTGCTTCAAATACGCAACGTAACTTAACAAAAATTTTTTACCCACATAAATAGACCTTGAAACCCGGCTTTAACCTTCAGGCCAACACCACACCTACATTTCATGGGCCGCGTTCTTTTTTTGATGCCCGGGCTTTGATAAAGGGAACATCATGCCAAAAATGACAATTAGCCGATTCAACAGAATGATTACAATGGCCATCAGGCTAATTGTCGGAATTGGTCTTGGGTACTTTTTGATTCATCTTACACTCAAATACACGGGAACCGACCTCTTAGGCGAGGTATTTGATGCCAACAAGCCTATTTTGATATTCGCGTGTCTTTTTGACGGCGCTTTATTTAGTTTAACCATCTGCCGCTGGAATTTATTGCTGAGGGTGCAGGGAATATACCTTAAGATCTGGGATCTAATCAGGCTGACCATGATAGGCAACTTCTTCAGCCTTGCACTGCCAGGCGCCGCTGGTGGAGACCTATTAAAGATGGCTTATTTGACAGGGTATACAAAGTCCAAAAAGATGGAAGGTGCCTTAACCGTCTTGCTGGATCGCCTCCTCGGGGTTTTGGGCCTTTTCATTTTAGCGGCAGTGATGCTGGTTTTATATTTACCATTTTTGATTGATCTGGATCGGGGATACCTACCAATCAAGATTACAGCCTTTATCGTGGGGCTTGCCAGCATGACGAGTATTTTTGGAATCTTCTTGGCCGGAAAGAGTAGGGCCTTGATGCGTTATCGCTGGATGATCAGTCTCGTGGATTGTGGAAAAAGGAAACTACCGGCCTCCGTTGTTTTGGCATTGGGGCGGTTAGTCGACGCATTGGATCTCTATGACCAAAATCGTAGTACGGTCATAATCGCTGTCATACTCTCTGTCCTGGGACACATGGGTGTGGCTATCAACCTGTTTGCTATCGGCGCGGCTGTGGGCGAAAACTCGCTTCAAATGGGCGACTATTTTTTGGCTGTTACGGTGAGTAATGCCGTTGCCGGCATCCCCATTACGCCCGGCGGCATTGGCACGAGGGATGCCACGGCCGCTATGTTTTTCGTTGCCCTTGGGACTTCGGCAGCAAAAGCCGGGGTCGTGCCGGTCATCTTTACCCTGATAATTGTTTTTTGGGGGCTCGTGGGCGGGATTTTCTTTATGATATCGAGATTTCCAAAATATGAAACACAGCCTTGGAAGTCCAGCCTTCGAATAAAAGGAGATTTGGATAATTCCCATGGAACTTAGCCTCATTACTGGACCTTGTTGTCTTAGTCAATGGGGCAGAATGTCACTGCGGATCTTAATCTTAGAATATATGGCAATTTTTATCGGTTTCCTTCACCCGAATAGAAAATGGGGGGGAGTGGAGTTTGGAAAGGGAACCCCGTTGAAAAATTGGAGGAATTATGCGAACTAAATCTTTTGTCTATCTTGTTCCAATTTTTGTTTGTTTTGTGCCCTTTTTGTGCTAATATTCTCATGCGCGTTTTGATCCAATTTACCCTCCCAATATTCTCAACACCGGCCTGGAATCCCGTTCAATATCTTCTGAAAATCCAACGGGAGCAAAAGGTAAAGGAGGCAAAGCGAAAGGCAGGTTGAGTATCGGACGAAAGGGATCTCCATTTAGGCGAATCAAAGCGGGCGCAACAATAGTATTGTGTGATATCCAAGGTCCCGGCACCATCCGCCACATCTGGATGACCACTGAACCGAGCCCGGGAATTCTTCGAGGGTTGGTTATCCGGGCATATTGGGAGGATCAGAAGCATCCGAGTATTGAATGTCCTGTAGACGATTTTATGGGTTTTGCTCATGGTGTGGTTCAAGCTTATCACTCTGCTGTTCATTCGGTTAGCATGGCGGTGGGTATGAACATCTGGCTGCCTATGCCCTTTTCCAAACGCGCAAGGCTTACCATTACTAATGACGGTACAGGCCCTGAGATTGAACTCTACTATCAAATTGATTACACTCTCGGTGATCGGCACCCCAACGATATGGGGCGGCTTCATGTGCTATTTAGACGCGAAAACCCCACCACCTTGAAAAGAGATTTTGAGCTTTTGCCGAAACGGACTGGCAAAGGACGTTTCATTGGCTCCGTTATCGGTGTTCATTCTTTGGATACATCTCGTTGGTGGGGTGAAGGAGAGGTTAAGGTATATCTGGATGGGGACACAGACTTTCGCACGATTTGCGGTACTGGTAGTGAAGACTATGTGCAAAAATGCCCAATGTGAAAGCAAAATTAAGAAAAAGGGCAATATTGGTTAGCATTTAGGTGCTCAACAAATAGGTGACAGGTATGTCAGACAGTAGAACGTGGCTACAACGGGAGGCTTTGATATCAGCTTTGCTTGCTTCCGCAGTGGTGTGTGTATATTTTCTATGGCCAAATAGGAATTTCATGTGTGATGCTCTTGACTGGGCTTACAGTGCACGCGAAGGCCAAGATTTATTTCATCCTCATCACCTGTTGTATAATGCATTAGGATATGTATTATACAAATTCTTGCGTCCGTGGGGTTTTGGAATCATTGACATTCTAGTTGGTGTCAATTCTTTCATAGGAGGCTTGATCGTTTTTCTGTGTTATATGTTTCTTCGAAAGCTTAAAGTTACTCGAGTTGTTTCTGCCTTGAGCACTCTTCTGATCGGTCTGAGTGGTGCATTCTGGAAGTATGCTGTTACGGTAGAAGCATATCATATTTCGATCATGTTCTTCTTTGTTACCTTCTATGTAGCTGCGTTTCATCTTCATAAAGGCTGGAAAATATTGCCGCTCCTCTGTGTCACTACAACTCTTGCCTCCCTTTTCCATCAAACCGGGGTTTTTGTTGTTATCTGTATTCTACCGTTTTTTATTAAAGAACGACGCATCCTAAGCTATTTTGCCTACGTTGGAATTTCCG
>CAZBGF010000324.1:0-2917 GCA_964491255.1 uncultured Verrucomicrobiota bacterium | reverse complement strand
CATTGCCCGCTCCGACCTATCGCGTCGCCGCTTTGCGGCAAGCGACCACTTGGCGACTCTGCCGCCGACATGGCAGTCTAAATGCCTACAGCCTATCTACCTGAGCAGTTACTTAATACACAACGAATGGTTATATCTGACTATATTGTGAAGAAATTTGTGAAGAATGTCAATGATATTTTCTTCTTACTCTTACGCTTTTTTTAAATAGAGCCTGTTCAAAAAGGTTTTGACGAGTAAAAAAGGAACACTGAAGGGATTCAACCGCAAAATATCCTTTTCGAGTAAGCTCTAATCAGGGCGCGAACCGGGTGATGGTTTTCTTGATCCGGCTTACAACCCGATTTTTGCCAAGTATATTGAGCATATCGAACAAACCAGGACCAATAGCTGTTCCAGAAACTGCCACGCGGATCGCATGAATAAAACGGCTGGCGCCGCCGGTGTCGTTTTCTTCTGCAAAGGTTCGGAGAGCCTTCTCACTTGTTTCAGCGTTAAATGGATCGAGTGTTTCAAATCTCTGGTTAAGCGCAGTCAATTGCTTAAGTATATCTTGTTTCAGAAGCCTTTTTTTCACAGCCGCGTCATCATAACGATAATTTTCTGTCAGGAAAAACCCCCCGAATTCCACGATATCCGAAAATCGTTTAACGCGGTTCTGCATAAACCGAAAAACAGAGGTTACATAGGAGGCATCCATATCTTGTAAAGACAGGCCGTGTTCCTGACAGACTTTCCGGCATCCGGCGGCAAATTGATCATGTGTCAGCGCTTTCATGTATTCTCCGTTCATCCATGAAAATTTATCAAGGTCCATTTTAGCGGGTGCGGATTTCACGCGCCGGACATCAAATAGCCGGATTATTTCCTCGCGCGGCAGAATTTCGCGGTCATCGCCGGGTGACCACCCGAGCAAGACGAGGTAATTAAACAGGGCGTCAGCGAGATAACCATTTTCTTTGAATTCACCAACAAATGCAGCGCCGTCACGCTTTGAGTAAGGCTTGCCCCGCTCATTTACGATCATGGGGAGATGTGCGTACCGGGGAACAGGAGCGCCGAGCGCACGAAAGAGAGCGACATGGCGGTACGTATTTTCAATATGATCATCGCCACGGATGATATGGGTAATACCCATTTCAATATCATCAATCACGTTAGCCAAATGAAAGATCGGTTTACCATTAGACCGAACGATTACAAAATCCTTGATATTAACCGCCTCTTTGCAAAGTTCACCTTTAATTTCGTCGTGAAAAATCATATCAGAACCTGGCATCTTAAAGATAATACAGGGGCCCTGGCCGGTTTCGCCTTTGTCTTCCCTGTATGCATGACCTTCGGAAAGAAGCCGGTCAGCGGCTTCAAGGTGAGCCTGTATACGCGATGATTGATAAACAGGATTTTCGTCAATGGTCAATCCCAGCCAGTCCATTGCATCTAAAACTGTTTGAACAGCTTCTGGTGTTGAGCGTTCGCGATCAGTATCTTCAATACGAAGAAGGAATTTTCCTTGTTCATGCCGCGCAAAGAGCCAGTTGAAAATCGCAGTTCTTATATTTCCAATATGCATCTGCCCTGTTGGACTGGGAGCGAAACGAACTCGAACTGTCATATGATTTATCTCCTATATGTAACTTACTTAGACTTCTGCAAAACAGCTGAAAATCGGCTCATAGAGCCGACGCTACAACATCGAAAGATTTGCAACCGCCCAAGTGCTAACATGTTACGCTGTAGAGCGCGCTCTATGAACGCATCCTCATCAGCTATTTCGCAAAACTCTATAACTTACTCAGACAGGCACAAAATATGATAAAACAACGAAATTCCGGTCGCCTTCGACGCCGCCAGTTGGAGGTACGCCTTGTCCCGCACTCGCTGGATTTCTTTCTGCTTTGTGCCTCTGCCTGCCAAGCCGTAGCCTTGGCGAAGGCTGGTGCCTTTGTCACTTTGTGCCTGAATAAGTCACCTTTTTCTCAAACAACCGGACCATCCAAATACATAGCTCATAGAGCAGAATCATGGGCACTGCCATGATCAGTTGAGAGAACACGTCAGGGCCGGGCGTGAGAACCATTGCAATAATCAGAATAATCACAATAGCGTGTCGTCGCTTCAAGCGAAGCGTCGTGGATGTTACAATCCCGAGAAAGCCCAGAACCATCAATACAATCGGCAATTCGAAAGCCAGCCCAAAGGCAATCAGCAGTTTCATGGCAAAACCTGCATAGCTGTTGATTGTCCATTCCACTTGTATGCTCAGCCAATTATGCAGACGGAACATGACCTGAAGCGCGATGGGAAGCGTAATAAAATAACCAAGAAGCACTCCGAACACAAACAGCACGATAGCGAACACAATTCCTCCGGAAACAGCCTTGCGTTCGCGGCTGGATAGTCCGGGGAAAACAAAGCGAATAATAAAGAATGCGAGAAAAGGCGAGCTGAACATCAGCCCGGACCAGAAAGCAATTTGGATCAGAATTGATAAACCACCCGTTACTTCAATTGATCGGAGAAATTGTTCGGGGTGATCTGTTATACTTGACAGCGGTACCCTTAGCAGGCGGAATATTTGCGGTGACAGGGGAATGGCGATAACGATAAACAACGTTAAAAAAGCAAGACACCAAAGCAATGTAGATCTCAAGTCTTCCAAATGATCAAGAAACGGCTTGGGTTGATCCTGGAACAGTCTTTTCCATCTCGACATTGGTTAAGATTTCCTTTATTCATTTTGGACGCAGACCCGCGCTTCGCCGAAGCCGGCTACGTCGAGGCGAATGAACGCCACGTTGCCACTCCGTGGCAAGTGGCCACTTGGCGACTCGGTCGCCGACGCGGCAGATTAATAGCCTCTTAAACTTCGATTGTTTGAGTAAATTTATCAAGCCGAAGGCATGATGAGTCCCTG